>CAJAHZ010000411.1 GCA_903939665.1 uncultured Pseudomonadota bacterium
CTTGCCTCCGATTACGGCTGCTTCCGAAGCGGTGCCGGGGCCTTGCTGCGCCATTGCCGGCAGCGCGAAAAGGGCAGCGGCGAGCGTTGCGAGGATCAGTAAATTTTTCATGAATATCTCCTGAAATCCGGATTCTTGAGGGTTTGTCCTGACGCCTGATTATAGGCCGATTGTTGCCGCTCATTGATGTCGACATTGAGCCATCCGCGCCTTGTCGGGTATAGTCGTCGCATCATCATTAGTGGAATGCCGCACATGCCGAACAAGACGGCCAACACGGTTCATGAACACCGCCTTGCATTGGCTGAGGTGCTGGGCCTGCTGGTCGCCGATGCGCTGGTTTTGAAGGCCGACGCCGATACCCTGATTGCGGCAAACCGTCTGAAGCGTCTGGTGGTGCATCCGCTGGTTATCATCGCCGATCAGAAGTGGAAATCGCAGCAGCCGCCCAACAAACAGCTGACGCTGGAAGATCTGGGCGAATGGCTGGCGGGCAAGATGGGGCTGGAGTATTTTCACATCGATCCGCTCAAGGTCGATTTCACTGCGGTCACCGATGTGATGTCCTCGGCGTACGCAACACGCTTCGGCATTCTGCCGGTACAGGTGACGACGCGTGAGGTCGTGGTGGCGACCACCGAGCCTTATCTGCGGGAATGGGAAAAGGAGCTGGCGCCTATTCTGAGGAAAGAGATTCGCCGCGTGATGGCCAATCCGGTTGATGTCGCGCGTTATCTCGTTGAGTTTTACAACCTGGCGCGTTCGGTCAAGAAGGCCGCCCAGAGCGGCTTGCAGAGCGGCAACCTGGCCTCGTTCGAGCAACTGGTCGAGTTGGGCCGGAGTAATCAGCAGTTTGACGCCAACGATCAGCACATCGTCAATATCGTCGATTGGCTTTGGCAATACGCCTTTGACCAGCGCGCCAGCGATATCCACATCGAACCGCGGCGTGATCTTGGTCTGGTGCGTTTTCGTATCGACGGCGTGCTGCATCAGGTTTATCAGATCCCGATGACGGTGATGGCGGCGATGACCAGCCGCATCAAGATTCTCGGTCGCATGGACGTGGTCGAGAAGCGTCGCCCGCAGGACGGCCGCATCAAGACGCGAACGGCCGATGGTCAGGAGGTTGAGTTGCGCCTGTCGACGCTGCCCACAGCCTTTGGCGAAAAACTGGTGATGCGGATTTTCGACCCCGAAGTGCTGGTGCGCGACTTCACCGAGCTGGGTTTTTCGGATGACGACCAGTCGCGCTGGAAGTCGATGTCACAGCGACCGAACGGCATCATTCTGGTCACCGGCCCGACGGGCTCGGGAAAAACCACCACGCTGTATTCGACGCTCAAGCAATTGGCCACCTCCGAGGTCAATGTGTGCACCATCGAAGACCCGATCGAAATGGTCGAGCCGGCTTTCAACCAGATGCAGGTGTTGCAGTCGATCGACCTCGGTTTTGCCGAGGGCGTGCGTGCCCTGATGCGACAGGACCCGGACATCATCATGGTCGGTGAAATCCGCGACCTGCAAACGGCTGAAATGGCGATTCAGGCGGCGCTTACCGGCCACCTTGTGCTGTCCACCCTGCACACCAACGACGCGCCGTCGGCGATCACGCGCATGCTCGACCTCGGCGTTCCCTCGTATCTTCTGAGTGCTACAGTGCTCGGTATCATGGCGCAGCGCCTGGTGCGCATCCTCTGTCCGCATTGCAAGAAATCGCATCCGGCCAATCCCGAGGAGGATACGATGTGGGACAACCTGGTTACGCCATGGAAGGCCAATCGCCCGACGCATTTTCACCGACCGGTCGGTTGTCTTGAATGCCGCATGACCGGCTATATGGGCCGCGTCGGGCTCTATGAAATTCTGATGCTCTCGCCCGACATGAAGCAAACGATCAGTGCGGAATCCGACATCGCAAAAATTCGCGATCTGGCTTTCCGCGAGGGGATGAAGCCCTTGCGAATTTCCGGCGCGATGAAGGTCGCGGCGGGAGTGACGACGCTGGAAGAAGTCGTCAAGGTCGCGCCGCCGGCCGAACGCGCTTAGGCCGCTATTTTCGGGGGAACAGGAAGGTAACGATGCAAGGTTTTTTCACGCCAGCCATTAATTTGATGAATCGCCTGAAGTATCCGGGCAAGTTCGCCGTGACCGGCGCGCTCGCCTGCGTCTCGATCGCCATTCTTCTCACCACGCTGGCGCTCAATCTGACCGAGGCGATCCGCCAGACCCGCCATGAGCTTGCGGTCATCGAGTTGATGGCGCCGCTCCACAAGCTGATCCAGCTCACGCAACAGCATCGAGGGATTTCGGCTGCATGGCTCAGCGGCGACGCCGCCCTGCAAAAGAAACTGGAGGACAAACGCGACGAAGTTGATGCCGCAGTCAAGCTCGCCGACGTGGTGGTAGCACGCCACGCCACGTTGTTTGGGGGCGTCGAGGAATGGCAGGCGATTAAAAGTGACTGGGCGCATTTGCGCGCCGACGTGACGGGCATGGCCGTTGCCCAGACGCTGGCGAGGCACGGACGGTTGATCCAGCTTGCCCTGCATTATCAGGAAGACGTGGCCGATATCGGCGGACTGATGGTGGATCGCGAGGTCGATACCCATCATCTGGCGGAAACGCTGGTCAGGAGCCTGCCGCAACTGCTTGAACGCCTCGGCACCATGCGCGCCAAGGGGACGGGCATTCTGGTCCGGAAGGAGTTGAACGATGCCGATCGGGTCGCGTTTTCGGTGCAGAGAATTCTGCTCCAGAATACGCTGGATGAGCTCAGTTTTGGTCTGGAGAAGGCAGGCCGTTATTCGCCGTCGCTTGCCGCCCGGCTGGAAGTGTTTTCAAAGGAGCTGAGCCAGGCAACCGCGCTAGCGCTGGCTCTGCTGGACAAGGACGTCATCGGCGCCCAATTTGCGGTAACGCCCGAAGCCTTCTTCGATAAATTTACCCTCGCCATCGACATCGGCTACCGCGAGCTGTTTGACACCCTGTTGCCGACGCTCGGCCACCGGCTGGATGAACGCATTGCCACCTTGCGAGTCACCCTGCTGCTCGAGTTCGGTCTGGCCATTGTCTCTATTTTGCTGCTCACCTACGTTTCACTTGGCGCCTACTACTCGATCATCGAGTCGGTGCGCCGGCTGTCGGTTGGCGCGGCGAGCGTTGCCGGTGGTGATCTGGCGGCAAGAATCCAACTCGAAGGGCGCGACGAACTGGCGGCGGTCGGGGAGAGTTTTAACGCCATGGCCATTGTGCTGGGCGAACAATGGCTCAATTTGAAAGAGACCATGGAGTCGCTGGCCGAGGCGCTCGCGGCGGCGAAGCTCGCCGACCAGACAAAGGACGAATTTCTTGCCAACATGAGCCACGAACTGCGCACCCCGCTGAATGCCGTGATCGGCATGGCGGGCCTGGCCCGGGGGCTCGGCACGGACCCCAGGCAGCGCGATTACCTCGACAAGATCATCAGCTCCGGAAAGCACCTCAATCGCATCATCAACGATCTGCTGGATCTGTCCAAGATCGCCGCCGGGCATATGGAGTTCGAGAGCATTGACTTCAGCGTGCGCAGCCTGATCGCGGAGTGCAATTCGGCAATGGCGCATCGCGCGTCAGAAAAGGGCCTGGAACTCGTCGAGACGATCGATCCGGCGGTGCCGGATGTCTTGTCGGGAGACCCTTTGCGGGTCGAGCAAATCCTCCTTAATCTGGTCGGCAACGCCATCAAATTTACCTTGGCCGGCCGGGTCGAAATCCGTGTCAGCGTGCATGCCCGTGAAGAAGGGCGTGTTTGTCTTGATTTTGATGTGGAAGATACGGGCGTCGGCATGCGCCCCGAAGACATCGATCGCTTGTTCAAGCCTTTTTCGCAGGCCGACGCCACGGTGAGCCGCAAGTTCGGCGGCACGGGGCTGGGTCTGGCGATCAGCAAGCGTCTGGCTGAAATGATGAGCGGCGAGATCAGCGTCATCAGCCGCGAGGGCAGCGGCAGCACCTTCCGGGTCAGGCTCTGGTTCGCGCAGGGCGACGTCAGCGTTCTGCCGGCCAGCGAGGCGGCGGATGAAGACGCCTTGCCTGGACGCTACGCGAACGCTACGGTCGTTGTCGCCGAAGATCAGCCGCTCAACCGGGAGATCGTCGAAGCGCTGCTCCTTGCGGTAGGAATCGTTCCGCGCATGGTGGAGAACGGGCTGGAAGCGCTGCATCTCCTCGACGAGTCCGGCCCCGCTGCCTTTGATCTGGTCCTGATGGACGTCCAGATGCCGGTGATGGATGGCCTCACGGCCAC
>CAJAHZ010000412.1 GCA_903939665.1 uncultured Pseudomonadota bacterium
GCGGGCTGGATATTGCCCAACTCGAAGCGGTGATCAACGTCGACATCACCTTCGAACCCGAAGTACACGTCCACCGTGTTGGCCGCACCGGCCGGGTCGACGAGGAAGGCTGGGCGTTCAGCCTGGCCAGCGGCAACGAAATGGAGCGCGTCAGCGTCATCGAGAAGCTGCACGGCTTTGAAGCCGAGTGGCACAAGCTCAGCGAACTGACGCCGACCGGCAGCGAAGTATTGATGCCGCTGATGGTGACGCTGCAGATTCTCGGCGGTCGCAAGGAAAAGATCCGCGCCGGCGACGTGCTGGGCGCGCTGACCAAGGACGCCGGCTTCGCCAAGGAACAGATCGGCAAGATCAACGTCACCGAGTTCTCAACCTACGTTGCCGTCGAGCGCAAGATCGCCCGCGAAGCGTTGCGCAAGCTGAACGAGGGCACGGTAAAGGGCAAGCGCGTGAAGGTTTATTTCCTGCACGAGCGGGCATCCTGAGCCTCATGCCTGCCGACGTGATGAACGAGGCCATCGAGGACGATCTTCCCGCCACGGTCAATGAAGCGCGACTATGGAGCAACAACGGCTGGACTGCGCGCGTCATCAAGAATGAAGACGATGACGGATGGGCCGTCGAAATGATCAAGGACGGCGAACGCGAGCCGGCGCTGGTCGGCCCGTGGACCATGGGCCGCGACAAGAAAAACCCCAAGCCGCTCGACGTCTCGGCGTTCAACACCCTGATCAAGACCGCCTCGGAAGTCCTGCGCCGCCATGAGCAACAGTTGCATGCGACGCTGCACAAGAACATCACGCTGAGCGCGCCATCCGGGCAGATCAAGGTCACGCTCGACATCGTGCCCGATGAAGACGACCCGCATGCCCTGCTTGGCGCTTACGACGCTGCCGGCGAAGCGCTCGCGCAAGTTCGCGTGGCGCCGGGTTTCAAACTCAGCGCGGCCAGCGCCAACGCCTGGATCGCCGACGAGTTCCGCAGGCCCGGCTGATCCACACGGATCGGGCAGCAAAAAGGAAAAGAAATGACTTTAATGCGGGACCACTATGCGACGCTGGGTGTCGCGCCCAATGAAGCAGCCGATCTGATCAAGGCCGCTTACCGAAAAAAAGCCGCCCAGTACCACCCGGACAAAAACCCTTCCCCCGATGCCGCCGCACGCTTCAGGGAAGTCCAGGAAGCGTACGAAGCACTTTCCGACGCAGCGCGCCGCAAGGCTTACGACGACTACCGGCAACGCAGCCTTATCGAAGATCCCCTGTCTGTCGCACGGGATATTTCGGCAAAATACATTCAGGAAGCCATCCATTGAAAAAATCACGCTACTTTTCCGATCTGATCAGAAGTTACAACGACGAGATCGATGATCTGGTAACCGACTCCGAAGGGAAATCGGTGCTGCAAAAGCGCCTGAACGACAAGCGCCGGGCGATGGGTGCCATCCTGCCGATGATCGAATTCAGCCCGGAAATGGTGGCGGTTGTTTTCTACGGCGCCTTCGGCTTCAACTCGGGCGAAAGCATGCTGAAAATCATGCTCAGCGAACCCGGACGTTCCGGTTTCCCCGCATGGTCCACGCTAAAAAAGGAACTGACGATCGCCGATTGGGCCGAGCCCTTGATCGAAGCGTCGCTGAAGGCGCAGGGTGGCGATGCCTTTCTCGTCACCACCGCAGTGCTTGAATTCCTGCGCAACAAGGACACCTACGTTGCGCCGGCACCCGAACCTGCTGCGGAAAAAGAGCGTGGTGAAGACAGTGATGAAAGCGACGAGAACGACGAACAGGACTTGAGCGAGGCGGGCGCAGACTGGCTCTCCGAACAGGGTTTCGAGCCACTGGAACGATAGCCACACAGCGGCTGAATATAATTATCCGTACAGAAGGACATTGCATGCACCCGGTTGTTTTGAAATCTTCTCAGTTGATACTCGCCGGCGACATCGCCGGCGCCGAGCAGGCGCTGGTAGCCATTGCCGACGAACAGGGCGACCACGCGCTGGTGAGCGTTCTTGATGAAATGCAGCCCACCGATCTGCTCGCGGTCATGCGCGAGTTCGATTCCTCGAAGGAATCGGTGGTGAATATGCTGGTCACGCCCGAGCAGTTTTCACGCGCCATCGTTTTCGAGCGGCAGTACGGCGATCGCACGGGCGAACGACTGCGCGCCATGATGAATGCCGTCCTGCATCGCGACCTGACCACCGCCTGCGAGTACCTTGAGGCCATTGCCGAGACTGACGGTGGCAGCGGCACCCTGGCCGACTACTTTGAAGACCGTTATGACGAGATCTTCAGCTTTGCCACCACCGGCAGTTTTGCGCCGCAGTTCGACCCGGACTCGGGCGCCAAGACGCACAACACCTGGCTCATGGAAAAAATCGAGGAAATCGATCACGGCCTGGATTTTGGCGACTCCATCGCAAATTCGCGGCCGCTGCTCTCGCGCTCGGAAATCGCCGATGGCGACTGGATGGAAACCGCATGGATTCTTCGTTACGAATTGCCCGATGCGTTCGAGGAAATGATGATCACGCTGCGTGACCGCGCGCAAAAGCACCTGGAAGAGTCGAATGCGTCGCCGGTTTCCGCCGCTTCAGGGGCGACGGACGCATCAGGCGACGAAGACGAATCCGCCATTTAGGATCCACACGCATGACAGAACGTGCGACACCAAACGCTACTGCACTCGCCACTTTTGACGGTCGACCGTTTTTTGACAAAGCCCTGCGCTACGGCGTGGCGCAGGGATTGATTACGCCGGCGCGGCTGCAGAGCATCCAGGAAGATTTTGCCAAGGGCATCGTCCAGATTGCCAACTTTTTCGGCACGGCGCACCTGCGCCCGGAACTCGAACTGGCGCTGCGCCGCATGGTGAATCTGATCAGCCTCTACCTCGAAGACCTGTCTGGCGGAGACCTCCAGATCGCTGCCGCATCGCTGCGCGACAAGACCTTCCTGTCGCATTCCAAAGGCGGCTCGGACATGCTCAAGCGCCTGCATGCGATGCCAGACAGCACGGTGATCATCAGCGACCCGGTGTCGAGCGAGAGCCAGCGCGCCTACCTTGATGAAAAGACGGCAGCCAATACCATCGCGCTTGTTGAATACCTGGCTGAACTGGCCAGCCGCCAGCAACACCAGAGCGCGATCGACTTCTCGTTTTGGCTGGCAAAGAAAATGGGCGTTCCCCGCGACGAAGCCAGCAATATCGACGATGCCGATTCGCTGATTCGCAGCGCCATGCTGGTGATTTTCGTCGACAAGGCCGAATTGAAATTACCGACCCGCACGGCCTTTGTTCAGCTGGTCAAAAACGCCAGGAATGCGAAAGCAAAACCCCATGAAGAGCGTCTGAAGGGTTTCCTCAAGGATGCGCCAGCAGACTTCCAGCGGCTTGCGCGGCAAGCGATGGATCGCTTCATCGAAAAGGATTTGCCGCAGATCCGGGCGCCCGGCAGCACGGCGGACAAACTGTTGTACGGGGAGACTTCACAGTCCTTTTTCGTCAGCGAAAACCTGGACGAAGACGTCCGCGAATACGATCGCCTGGTCGCCAAAGAATGGGATCGCGTCACGCGTGGCGATGCCGATGACCCGGCGGTGCTGGCGACGGTCTTTCTTTTCGTCGCTACCGGCCTGCCAGCAAAGGCGACAATGCTGCTGAAGGAAGCCAAAGAGGTGATCCGGATTTTCCGGACGGTCGGATTTGACTCGCAGGCCGTCATCGACTTTATCGACCAGCACGCGCCTGAGGCAATTCGCGAGGATTTGCGGACATCCTGGGAGAGCGACCTGAAGAACGAAGCGGAAGAACAACTGGCCGATAGCGACCCCAATTGGCCGGATGCCTACATGGAGCGCGCCGTCGAATACCTGAGAAAGACCTGCTGCGCCACATGGAAAGGGCATCGGCGCTGAGTCGATGGCGCCTGACCTGAGGCATGTAGAGCAGTCGATAAAACCGACTTCCGTTTCCAAACCGTGTGTATTTGCCGCTTCACCCGCCCCGCCAAACGGCTAAAATTCGCACACCGTCCGCTTCCCACGCCATCAACCGCATGCAACACAACGATTACCCGCTGACCCTGCTCTGTCATCCGGCTACGCCCGCCCCGGTGGTGCGTACGATCGAGGCACACGCCACAATGCAGCCAGACGGCAGCCTCGCCATCGCCTACCGCCTGTGGGGCGACATGGTCCGCTTGCGGATCCCCGAGCCGCAAGCGCCCGAACGCACCGATAGTCTGTGGGAACACACCTGTTTCGAAGCCTTTGTCGGCGCAACTGGCGACACGGCTTACCGCGAGTTTAACTTCTCGCCCTCCGGACAATGGGCGGCTTACGCTTTTTCCGGCTACCGCCAGCCGGATGCGTCAGCAGCCCTGCGCAGCGCGCCGCAAATCACGGCACGCCTGTTCGCGGGCCGCTTCGAACTCGAAGCGGTGATCGCCGCGGACGCCCTCCCCCCCGGAACCGACACGCTGCAAATTGCCCTCTCCGCCGTTGTCGAAGCCGTCGATATCGTCGATGGCAGCCATAGTTACTGGGCATTGCGCCACCCGGTGCAACGCCCCGACTTTCACCACCGCGACGCCTTCATCCTTGAACTGGCCAACCCGCACAAGGCCGTATGAAACGCCTTTACAAAGAATCCCCGATGCCTGCCATCAAATTCGGACTCGACCGCCTCCTCGAGGACCCCACGCTGCGCAAACCGCTCGCTGGCCAGCGCATCGCCCTGCTCGCCCACCCGGCTTCGGTCACCGCCGATCTGACGCACGCGCTCGACGCACTGGCCGCCCTGCCCGACCTCAAACTCACCGCCGCTTTCGGCCCGCAGCACGGCCTGCGCGGCGACAAGCAGGACAACATGGTCGAGTCGCCCGACTTCCTCGATCCGCGGCACGGCATCCCGGTGTTCAGCCTGTACGGCGAAGTGCGCCGCCCGACGCCGGCAATGATGGACACCTTCGACGTCCTGCTGATCGACCTGCAGGATCTCGGCTGCCGCATCTACACCTTCATCACCACGCTGCGCTATCTACTCGAAGCCGCTGCCGAACACGGCAAGACGGTATGGGTGCTCGACCGCCCCAATCCCGCCGGCCGGCCTGTCGAAGGGCTGTTGCTGCGCAGCGGCTGGGAGAGTTTTGTCGGCGCCGGCCCGCTGCCGATGCGCCACGGGATGACAATGGGCGAGCTGGCGCGCTGGTTTATCGCCACGCGCAAACTCGATGTGCAGTGCGAAGTCATCACCATGCGCGGCTGGTTGCCCGATGCTGCGCCCGGTTACGGCTGGCCGCTTGGCGAGCGCAACTGGATCAACCCCAGCCCGAACGCGCCCAGCCTCGCGATGGCGCGCTGCTACGCGGGCACCGTGATGCTCGAAGGCACAACGCTCTCCGAAGGAAGAGGCACAACCCGCCCGCTCGAACTCTTTGGCGCACCGGACATCGACGCGCGCGCCCTGATCGCGGAAATGCATGCCCTGGCGCCGCACTGGCTGGCCGGTTGCCGCCTGCGCGACTGCTGGTTCGAGCCGACCTTCCACAAACACGCCGGCCAGCTGTGCAACGGCGTGCAAATTCACGTCGACGACGGCAGCTACCAGCACCAGGCGTTCCGCCCGTGGCGCCTGCAAGCGCTTGCCTTCAAGGCGCTGCGCCGACTACAGCCCGATTACACGATCTGGCGCGATTTCGCCTACGAATACGAGCACGACCGGCTGGCTATCGACCTGATCAACGGCAGCCCGCTGCTGCGCGAGTGGGTCGACGATCCGGCAGCAACACCGGCTGACTTTGAAACACGGGTCAGACGCAACGAGGCCGCATGGGAAGCCGAACGAAAGCCCTACCTGTTGTATTGAATGACGCCCGCCCGAAATCTGCCGTGAGCCGCCCGCCGCGCCGCATTGCGCACCTCGACATGGACGCCTTCTACGCGTCGGTCGAGTTGCTGCGCTACCCCGATCTGCGCGGCCAGCCCGTGGTCATTGGCGGCCGCGGCGATCAGCAGCCGGTCACGCTGGCCGATGGCAGCCGGCGCTATGCCCGCCTGCGCGACTACGCCGGTCGTGGCGTGATCACCACATCGACCTACGAAGCACGTGCCCTAGGCATCTTCTCGGCGATGGGCGTAATGAAAGCGGCCAAGCTGGCGCCCGACGCCGTTCTGCTGCCCGTCGACTTCGACGCCTATCGCCACTACTCGGGATTGTTCAAGGCGGCAGTGGCGAACATCGCGCCCCTGATCGAGGATCGCGGCATCGACGAGATCTACATTGACCTCAGCGACCTGCCCGACGAAACGCTGGCACTGGCCAAACGCATCAAGCAGGCCGTATTTGACGCCACCGGACTGACCTGCTCGATCGGTATCTCGCCGAACAAGCTGCTCTCGAAAATCTGCTCCGACCTCGACAAACCGGACGGCATTACGCTGCTTGAGCAGAGCGATATTCCCGCACGCATCTGGCCGCTGCCGGTACGCAAGATCAACGGCATCGGCCCGAAGGCAACGGAGAAACTTGCCGCACTGGGCATCGGGACGATCGCGGAACTGGCGCAGGCTGACGCGGGGTTTCTGCAAACGCATTTCGGTCGCAGTTACGGCACCTGGCTGCATGAAGCGGCCAACGGCATTGACGACAGCCCGGTGATCACCTATTCCGAACCCAAATCGATCAGCCGCGAAACGACCTTCGAGCGCGACCTGCACCCGCGCCACGACCGCGCCATGCTGACCGAGATTTTTACCTGGCTATGCACGCACGTCGCCGAAGACCTGCAACGCAAGGGCTACCTTGGTCGCACCATCGGCATCAAGCTGCGCTTCGAAGATTTCCACACCGTGACGCGCGATATGACGCTGCCCACGCTCACCGCCGATGCGGCAACGATCCGCCGTACGGCCGGCGAATGCCTGCGCCGCATCCCGCTCGACAAGAAGATTCGCCTGCTCGGCGTGCGGGTCAGCGCGCTGTCGTCAAAAAGCGCCGTGCCGGCACCCGCAGCATCGCCACAGGGCGAGTTGCCGCTGGCCGCTCTTTAGGGCTACTTTGCCGTGCTGGTCGAAATGAAACGCGAGCAGGCTACCGACAACTGGCGCACCCGCTCGGCCATTTCCGTATCGCCGGTTGCGGGGCCTCTAAGCAGGTCCATCAAATATTGAAGCTTGTACATGATCTTGCCTCCGAAAGAAATTTAGACGCTTCTTCGGAAACATGAGTTGTCGGCAAAACCTGAATCCCGTGCCTTGCCGCTTTTGCCGCCCGCACCGGACAGAGGCGGTAAATCTTGCCGCTTTCGCCGGCAACACCCCTGAAACCCTTAAGCTGCGCCATCCATCTCATGTTCCTGAGGGGGATACAGCAGGATGCATGCCAAGCTATGGCGGCTTACAACACGGTGGCGAACATCATCAGCACGCGATCATCTTCAATCAAACCAGCACCTGACGGGTGTCCTTGAAAAATGCGAATATCTGCTGCTCGATTGCCGGGTCGATCATCAACTCGGGCCGCTTGCCATTCGGGCAGGCAAGGCGCGACGTCGTGCCGAACAAGCGGCAAATCAGCGGCCGCTCCAGATAGACCTGACAGCCATTGCGACCGAGATGCGGGCAACTCAGATCAGCCAGCGCTGTGGCATGCACCGCTTCGCTCACCACCGGCAAGCGCGACATCTCCTCGCTCGACGTCGTCACCGGCCCGCAGCAATCGTGACAACCCGGCTGACATTCAAAGGCGGGAATGCGCTGACGAAAGAAACGGATTTTATGGCTGTTGGGTGTCACTGGCGGCTTTTCAATAGCGCAATGCGATTCAGGTAAAACTGCAAGCGCTCCTGAACTGCCAAAGGGCACAACGGATCACTCCTCATCCTGCGTCCAATATCCGGCCTCACGCTGATGCCGGATCGCCAGAATCAGGACAGCGTCCTGATCTTCCTCCAGACTATAAAGGGCCACGTAACCGCTGCGCCCCCGGGAGATGACCAATTCACGCAACGCATACTCCACGGGCCGACCGAGCAGCGGATGACGTGTTAATAGACTGACAGCCTCCGCGATCAACTCAACCGTCTCTGCCGCCAACGAAAGATCGGTCTCAATCAGGAAGTCGGTTAATCTTTCGAGATCGGCAAGCGCTCGTTCCGAATAACTCAGCTTTGCCAAGATGTGGCTTTCGGCTTTGCCGACTTGCCCCCGGCAATGCGTGCCTTCAAGTAGTCATGAACCGCGCTGGCGTCGTAGCCCTTGCCAGTCTGCAACATGTGCTCCCTTGCCGCTTGAGCCTCAGCAACGAAACTGGCCCGCCTTTCTGCTGAGGTGGCCGCCTGCTCTATCGCGTGCACCATGAATGCATGGGGCGAGACACCTTTCTGCTCGGCAGCTGCAACGGCCCGTTGTTTGAGTTCGTCAGAAAGCTTCAATGATGTGGTGGACATTGCCGTGATCCTTTCGCATGCCTGGTGACACCAGAGTAACACCACGGTTGCGTGAATTGCAAGGGGCGGAATTTTGCATCAGCGAATGTCCGGACCGGCATGTCTCGTCATCAGCCGCTTCACCTCACCGCCCTCCCTTTCAAGGCGCGCACCTCAAAGCTCACCGACTCCAACTCACGACTGTTGCGGTCCAGCAAAATCAGGCGATGCCTGCCGGGGCGCGGACGCCAGAGCACTTCACTGGCGGCACTGCCGAGCGCTTCGCTGTCGATGCGCCATTGCCACCCGGCATCAGGCTGGCCGGATAACTGCAGCGCGACGCGCTGCCGCTCCGGTGGAATATCGGGGTCGAGCGCGATGATGCTGCCCTGCCCCGGATAGGCGATATGCGCCAGCGCTTTGGGCTCGGCGAGACGAACGACGCGCATGCCGGTACCGGCAACA
>CAJAHZ010000413.1 GCA_903939665.1 uncultured Pseudomonadota bacterium
ACGCGCTCCGATTGCTCGGCGCTGTTCAGCAGGTCAATCGTTGTCCGGATCGTCTGGTTGGCGGTGGTCAGGCTCTGGTAGGCTTTCCAGACATCCAGTGCGACCTGCAGGCGAATGCGATCGCGCTGCGCTGCCTTGGCCTCGGCTTGCGCTTCGGCATTGCGCACCTTGTAGGTTGTGGAAAATCCGGAAAACAGCGGCATGCTGACCGTGAGCCCGATCGTGTTGCTGTGGCTTGAGATATTGCCAGTTTCCGTCCAGCCTGGTCCGGCACCGAGCGAGACGCTGGGCAGGCCGGCGGCGCGGGTGTAATCGACGTTTGACTGTGCTGCGGTGAACTGCGCTTCTGCCGATTTCAGGTCGGGACGGCGTCGGCGGGCCTCCTCGATCAGCGCATCGATATCGCGTTCGAAAGCGATGTCCGGCTTGACTGCCGCGATGTCGGCGAGCAGCAAGGGCCGGTTGGCATCAAGGCCCATGACGTTGGCCAGCGTGCCGAGCGAGTTTCTGACTTCGCCTTCCACCTTGATGCGGTTCAGCGTGGCTTGCGACCAAGCGGTCTGCGCCTGCAGGCGGTCGGCAGGGGTGCCGGTGCCCACCTTGTAACGTGCTTCAGCGGCTGAGAAACTCTCGCGACTGGCTTTTTCCGATTCCTGCGCGGCGGTCAGTGCGGCGCGTGTGGCCTGTGCGGCGTAGTAGGACTGCAGTGTGGTGAGAAAAAGCGTCTGCACGGTTGAATCGAGCGTGGCCGACGCGGCTTCAAGCAACTGGCGGGCGTTTTCCAGATTGGCGGCACGCGCACCAAAATCAAAGAGCAGCCAGGAGAGCGTCAGCGAGGCGCTGCGGACATTGCTGTCGACGGAATTGATGCTTGTCCGGTTGATTGCCGCTTTGCCGTCCAGGCTGGGCAGATAGGCCGCTTGTGCAACACCGAGCTGGGCCGCCTGCGCGCGGGCGTTGGCCCATATTTCGCGGGTCTGCGGGTTGTTGCACAAGGCCAGATCAACGGCATCGATTACGCTGAGCGCCGTGCCGGCCGGTGGCGGATCACAAGGCTTGCTGCTGCTCTGGGCGCCCGTGCTATTGAGGGCCGGGCGTGGCGGCGTTGCCGCAGCGGTGTCGAAGGGGTCGACCGGCCCAAAGGCCCGAGCCTCGGGCGAAAGCATCAACGCGATGACGGCGATACGCAAAAATTGAGAGGCAGTGCGGGAGGGCATGAGGAGCAATCAGGGTGTGGTGTCGGCCATTTTTCGCTAGTATAGCCAACCTCGCGCCTATCTCAGGTTTTGCGAAGATCGCTTCCTGTTAACAAATATTTCAGGCAAAGCCTTTGGCCAGGCCGCTTCCCCGCATTTACCGTACAAAGAACGAATAATTTCAATGGCGCTTAAAGCAACAATATTCAAAGCCGATCTGCAGATTGCCGACATGGATCGCAACCACTTCGCGAACTATTCGCTGACGCTGGCTCGCCATCCCTCCGAGACTGACGAGCGCCTGATGGTTCGCCTGCTGGCTTTTTCGCTTTATGCGGATGAATTGCTCGTTTCCGGCAAGGGCCTGTCGAGTGATGATGAGCCCGATCTGTGGCAAAAAGACCTGACGGGTGCCATCGACCTGTGGATCGACGTCGGCCTGCCCGACGAACGCCGGATACGCAAGGCCGCTGGTCGTGCGCGACGGGTTGTGGTGGTCTGCTACGGCGGACGGGGCGCCGAAATCTGGTGGGAGCAGAATCGCTCAGCGTTGGCGCGTCTGCAGAACCTGACGGTGATCAAACTGGCGCCGGAGAGCACGCAGGCGCTGGCCGGGCTATCCAGCCGCAACATGGGCCTGCAATGCATGATGCAGGATGGCGAGTTGCTGATCACCGGCGACGGCGACCCGATCCGGCTTGAGCCGGCCTTCCTCTGCCGTTCTTCGGCGAGTTAGCCATGCCCTGGATGGAAACCATCGGACTCTTCGTTCTGCTGGCTGCAGGATGGTTCTGGCTGGACAGCTTCAAGGCGCGCGAAGCCGGTATTCGCGCCGCGCGCGCGGCTTGCGCCGCCGACCAGTTGCTGTTGCTCGACGATACGGTGGCGCTTGGCTCGTTGCGCCCGGAGCGCGACGAGGCGGGCACGCTCCGTCTGCGTCGTGTCTATGATTTCGAATACAGCGACACCGGCGACAATCGTCGGCGCGGCAGCGTGACGCTGCTCGGTGACGAGCTGCTGATGCTTTATGTCGGACCGCGTCCGGTGAGCGCATCGGCGGTCAATTCGGAGACGCCTCCCGCACGCCTCCATTGATCGCTTGAAGCCTAGCGCTGCTGCTTCATCATCTCCTGGATTTTCGGGTCGTTCATCATTTCGTTCATATTCATGCCTTTCATGTTCGGCATGACCATGTCGCCGGGCTTCTGACCGGGCTTGCAGGGGCCAAGCCATTTGGCGTCGAAAGCCATTTTCGATTCGCTCATGCCGTGCATCGGCGGGCTGAAGCGCGTGAGCATGTCGCCTTTGTAAGCAGAGTCGAAAGCCCCCGTAAACACCGCATCGGTAGTCGCTGTGGAGCCTTCCATCTTGCAGACCGAGTGAATGCTGACCTTGTTGCCTTGCGGTTTGATGTCCATCACGCTGCAATCGGACTTGTTTTTCTCCGCACGCTGCTGCATCAGGTTGTCGGTATTCTGGTCGATGCACTGCTGCATCGGGCCCATGCTGGGCATCCCTTCCATCCGCGTGCTGATTTCCCAAAGGCCACTCTTGCGCTTTGGCATGTCGGCTGCCAGCGCGCCGCTGGTCAGGCTGGCAGCCGTCAGGCCGCACACCAGTAGAACAGCGGAACTACGGAGGTTGAATCGAATTTTCATCATTGCTCCTTGGGTCGTGAAGGCGAAAAATGTTTGCTTCTGGAATGTTTCCGGAACCTTAAACCTTAAACCTGAACGGGCACGGCGTCAGCAGTCATCTCCTTATTTGCCGAACAGTTTTCCTACCGAGTCGCCAACGCCCTTGGCGATCCCGCTGCCGGCGCTGCCGACCCCTTTGGCCAGCCCTTCGAGACTGACGCCCAGCGTGCCAGCCATCGATGATCCGATGCGTGTCATCAAATTTTCGTTAAGCGAGAAATGCGGGTCGTTGATGTTGCCGTCGAGAGCGAACTTGATCGTGATCTGCCCGTTTTTATCTTTCATCGAAGAGACCACCGCACTGCGCGGCATGCCCATGAAAGACCCGCCGCCGGTCGAAGCGAGTTCCAGCCCGCTCAGGGTCAGCGTGCCGGGCGCGTGAAGCATACCCTTGTGCACGGTCGATTTGACATCGAGATCGAGCGTTCCCTTGCGCACGCCGGTTTCTGCCGCCTTGATCAGGTAGGGCTGCAGGGCGACAAGATCGACGCCGCGCAGGCGCGTCGTCATCTCGGATTCTTTGCTGGATAGTTCGACCGGGCCGCTGATGCTGATCGTTCCGTCGTGCTGGGCTCCTTTGAGTACGCCAACGAGCGTTATCTTGCTTTGACCCTTCAGGTCGGGCAGGTGAAGGTTTTCAACGCTGGCGTTGATCTGTTCGAGGCGGATTTTAAGTGGCGGCTGACGGACGGTCGCATCAAAAAATTCAACCACGCTGTCCGCCAGTTCGATGCGCCCGATGCTGACTGGGGGTGCGCTATTTCCATCGGCGGCAGCGGGTTTCTCCAGCAGGGATGGCAAAACGTGCATCCGGCCATCCTTTGCGCGCAGCATCGAGAGGTAGGCGCCTTCAACACGAATGCTGAGCAGCACCACCTTGGCGCTCAGCAGGTCGCGCAGGGCGGGAACAATCAGGATGCGCTCGGCGCGCAGTTGATCTTCTGCAGGCCATGCGGCGGATTTTCCCGTACTTTCCGGTGCGCGAATACGGATGCCGAGTACCTCAACCCCGGTCAGGCTGACGCGAATTTCCTTGACTTCACCATAGGGCCCGAGGGCTTGTTCCACCTGGCCTTTCAGTGACTTGATCGCCAACTGGAAAGCGACAAACAGGGCGATCAAAAGGACGGCAAGGGTGCCGCCTGCAATCAGGGGCCAGCGTCGGGTTCTTTTGCTCATAACTGCTCCGCAAACGAGGTGCAAGGTAGATGCCAAGCTTAGCAACAAAACCAGTTCGGTTGGTAGCACGACGCGAAATGCGGGTACCGTGCCATGGAATCAAAGGCAGGCGTTGAATTGTTGCCCCTGTTTTTTGCTCTCGACTGAGTGCGTTGGGCAATGTGAGCCGTGCTGGTCTATGATGTCAATAAGACAGACAGCGGTTCTTGGATCGAAAGGAACAAATCATGGCAGTCGAGGGAGTCTCGTCAAAGGCGAGTGCGGCAGCAAGCAATCAGGTGCGTTCGCAGCAGACAGCGCAGGATCAGCAGGCGCAAAAAAGCCAGAAGGCCGAAAGCAATCGGTCCGAAGCTGAGCGCAAGGCCGCAGAGAATGCGCGCGCCCAAGCCGAGAGAAACAAGCCCACGGTCAATACCAGCGGGCAAAAGGTCGGTCAGCGGGTCAATACGACGGCCTGAGGCTTTGCTGCTTCAGGCAATGCGTGCGTGTGTCCAGGAGACGCCGCCCGCGATGGCGGCCAACGCTGCAATGAGCAGTCCGGCGCGAATCGTCGCATAAACTTTTGGGTTGGCTTCGCGGTCGGCTATTGCGACGATGTGCAGCGCTCCCCAGCCAACGCCGAGCGCGACCAGTAACGGGACGCCAACGACCTGTAGTTCGACCATGTTGAGCTTCAGCATGCGCCCCTCTCGCCACGGCACGGCGAGAAACATTCCGAAGGTCCAGAACAGTGCGGTACTCCCTGCAGCGCAGATTGCAGCGACGATGCGGGTGATCCAGTTTTCCATTTTTTTTCCTGATGGTTGTTCAGTAGATGAAGCGTTCG
>CAJAHZ010000414.1 GCA_903939665.1 uncultured Pseudomonadota bacterium
CGCAAAGCGGGGAACTCAGCGCCGGCCCGGCCGAAACATCAATTTTCATTACGCCGGGCTACAGTTTTCGCGTTGTCGACCGCTTGCTGACCAATTTTCATCTGCCGAAATCGACGCTACTCATGCTCGTTTCAGCTTTCGCCGGGACTGACGCCATACGCGCCGCCTATCTTCACGCCATCGCGCAACGCTACCGCTTCTTCAGCTACGGCGATGCCATGCTTCTGGACAATCAAAATGCAGTTTGAACTTCTCGCCTCGGACGGCGCAGCACGCCGTGGTCGCGTCACCCTTGCGCACGGCGTGGTCGAAACCCCCGTTTTCATGCCGGTGGGAACCTATGGCACGGTAAAAGCGATGACACCGCGCGATCTGACTGAAATCGGCGCGCAAATTTGCCTCGGCAACACCTTCCATCTCTGGCTGCGCCCGGGGCTGGAAGTCATCGCGGCACACAGCGGCCTGCACAAGTTCATGGGCTGGAACGGGCCGATCCTCACCGACTCCGGCGGCTTTCAGGTTTTCTCGCTCGGTGCCCTGCGCAAGATCAGCGAAGAGGGCGTCAAGTTCTCGTCGCCGATCAATGGCGACAAGCTCTTCCTGACGCCCGAGGAGTCGATGCGCATCCAGCACGTGCTCAACTCCGACATCGTCATGATCTTCGACGAATGTACCCCCTTCCCTGCCACCCACCAGGAAGCCGCCGACTCGATGCGTCTCTCGCTACGCTGGGCGCAGCGTTCGCGCGACGAGCATAACAAGCTCGGCAATAACAACGCCCTGTTCGGCATCGTGCAAGGCGGCATGTACGAAGACCTGCGCGACGAATCTCTGGCTGGCCTGACCGGCATCGACTTTGACGGTTTCGCGATTGGCGGCCTGTCGGTCGGCGAACCGAAGGACGACATGGCGCGCATCCTCGCGCATACCGCACCGCGCCTGCCACAGGACAAGCCGCGCTACCTGATGGGCGTCGGCACGCCGGAAGATCTGGTCAACGCCGTACAGAACGGCATCGACATGTTCGACTGCGTGATGCCGACGCGCAATGCACGTAACGGTCATCTGTTCACCCGCTACGGCGACATCAAGATCAAGAACGCCCAGCACAAGAATGACCCGCGTCCGCTCGATGAAGGCTGCGAGTGCTACACCTGCCGCAACTTCTCGCGCGCCTACCTGCATCACCTGCACCGCATCGGCGAGATACTCGGCGCGCAGCTCAATACGATGCACAACCTGCACTACTATCAGGTGCTGATGCGCGAACTGCGTGATGCGATTGCGGCCGGAAAACTCACCGAAACGGTCGCAAGGTTTCACCGGGACCGAGCCTTGGCAAGCCGAAAACCCTGAGTGACAATCTTTGACCCGTGGCGCAAGCCATGCGCATCGGATTCGTATTGCTGCGATTTAAACCCGCCCAGCCAGTCGCCCGGGCCAAAGTGATACAATGCCGCGCCTAACCAATACTTACTGCCACTGGAGACTAATGTGCTGATCAGCACCGCCCACGCCCAAACCGCCGCCTCGTCATCAGCCGGC
>CAJAHZ010000415.1 GCA_903939665.1 uncultured Pseudomonadota bacterium
GCGGCCAAGGCCGCCGTTGCGGCACCCGCTGCGGCTGAGAAGAAGGCTGAAGCCCCCAAGGCTGCGGAACCCATGAAGGCCGAAGCGGCCAAGACCGAAACCACGAAGCCGGAAGCCAAACCTGCCAAAGCCAAGAAACATACCAAAAAGGCCGCCAAGCCTGAGGCGAAGGGTGCTGCCGCTACCCCTGCTACCCCCGCAGCGAAGTAATAGGCATCCATTTCGCAGCAAATTGCCCTCAGGTGAAAGCCTGAGGGTTTTTGCCATCCGGGACCGCCTGCCGACCGGGGAGTAAAAGGAATATCGAAGCAACGCTAGTTTTGAAATTGTTTTACAGATGCACGGTCCAATTTATTTGGATGTTGTGCGGGAACGAGTTTCAAAGACCTCGGCGATGAGGTCGCATAAAAAGGTGCGTAAGATGAAAATGATCAAATGGGTAATGCTCTGTCTGCTGCTGGGCGCGGCCAGCATGGGCAATGCTTGGGCCGACCGGGGTCACCGGGGTCACCGGGGTCATGGTGCGCATTTCGGCGTAGTGATCGGCCCGTATTGGGGGCCGTCCTACTATTCGCCTTTTCCTTATTACTACCCGCCTTACTATTCGTATCCCTATTCCTATCCGCCGGTGGTCATTGAGCGCCAGGCGCCGCAGGTCTATATCGAACAGCAGGCACCGGCTGCGCCACCCGCTCCGCCTGCGCCTGCAGCGGCGGCACCGGCCAATTACTGGTATTTTTGCGCCGCAACAAATGCCTATTACCCCTATGTCAAGGAGTGCCGTGGCGGCTGGCAGAGGGTGTTGCCGCAGCCGCCCGGTCAGCCTTGATTTTAGTGAGGACTTGCCGTCATGAAATCATCAACTTCTTTTTTGTTTGCCGTCTGCCCCCTGCTTCTGCTCGCCGGTTGCGTTACTGCGCCGACTGGCCCTAGCGTGATGGCCCTGCCGGGATCCGGCAAGACTTTCGAGCAGTTCCGTTACGACGACGCCGACTGTCGCCAGTATGCGCAGCTGCAAACGGGAGGCGCGGACCGTAGCGGCGCTGATGCCGGTGTGCGGAGCGCCGCTGTCGGCACTGTGGTTGGTGCCATCGCTGGCGCCGCCATGGGGGGGCACGAAGGGGCCGGCGTCGGGGCTGGCGCTGGACTGCTGTTTGGTAGCATGATCGGTGCCGGCACCGCCCAAGGCTCTGCTTACGGAACGCAGCGCGGTTATGACAATGCTTTTATTCAGTGCATGTACGCGAAGGGACACAAGGTTCCGGTCTCCGGTTCGATGATGATGAGAAATCAGACACCGGCACCGGCCAATGCGACGCCGGCACAGCCCTCCGGATATTATCCGCCGCCACCTCCTGACTACGCTCCTCCGCCGCCAGGAGGGCGCTAAGCGAGGCCGCATGTTTTTTACCCCGTTGTTCGCAAATTTGCCGACAGGCATCAAATAAGGATTTTTCCCACATGGAAAACAAGATCGCTTCCTCATCCTCGCTGCACCCGATGCTTTGGGTCGCCGCCATTTCGTTGACCCTGCTTTCCTTTGCGGGAATTGCTTCATTGACCGGATGGTTGCCAACCAAACCTGCTGCGGTGCAGGCAGTTTCGGTCAGCGAGACCGTTCCTGTTCATGCGGCGCTGGCGCCTGCCGCCGCTCCCGCTTTGGTGGCGGTAGCGCCAGAGGTGCCTGCCGCCACCGTGGCAGCCGAGCCGAAGCCCGTGGCAGAGCCTGTTTCTGCTCCGCCTGCCGTTCAGCACAAGCCGGTGAAAAAGAAACCGATAGCGCACAATGCATCGCAGCCCGCGACTGCAACGCCACCGCCCTTGGCGGCAGGCACGCCGCCTGATTATGAGGCGCCACCTCCTCCGGTCGCCGCTGCACCGCCGCCTTGTCCCCATTGCGGCGTGATTTCTGGCATCAAACAGATTGCCCGTGAAGGTCAGGGGTCCGGTCTGGGCGTCGTTGCCGGCGGCTTGCTTGGCGGCGTGTTGGGCAATCAGGTTGGCAACGGCAGAGGCCGCACGCTGGCAACCATCGCCGGCGCGGTGGGTGGTGGTTACGTCGGCAATCGGGTAGAAAAGTCCCAGCGCGAAACGGTTGCCTATCAGATCAGCGTGCGCATGGAAGATGGCACGGAACAGGTGATCGAGGCCAACTCAACTCCCGCTTGGCGCACCGGCGATCAGGTCAAGCTGGTCAATGGGGCGATCGTTTCCCGCTGATACGGTCGGTCAGGATCGGGCTAACCGACGCGCGTGCGCGCAGTTGTCCGCAGCCGCCGTCGATGTCCTGTCCTGCCGAATTGCGCAAGCGGGTCAGGATGCCGCGCTGCTGCAGATAGGCGGCCATTTCTGCAGCGCGTTCCGGCGAGGGGCGATTGAAGCCGAGCCCTTCGTTGGCGTTATAGGGGATGAAATTCATCATTGCATACTTGCCGGCCAGTAGCCGGGCGATGCCTTCAAGTTCTTCGTCGCTGTCGTTGATGCCTTCAAGCAGCGTCCACTGGTACTGAATCGGATAGCCGGTCTTGCGGGCGTATTCTTCGCCACGCTCGACGAGTTCGGCGGGGTCGATGCGTGGTGCGCGTGGCAGTAGTCTGGCGCGCAGTTCGGGGTTCGTTGTGTGCAGTGAAAGGGCAAGTGCAGGTTTGACCGTGCCGAGCGGCAGGCGCTCGAAAACGCGTCGGTCACCGACTGTCGAGAAGACGAGGTTCTTGTGCCCGATGCCGCCGGCGGTGCCGAGCAGATCGATTGCCTCGAGCACGTTGTCCATGTTGTGCGCCGGTTCGCCCATGCCCATGAAGACGACCCGGCGGACGACCCTTCGTGCGCGGGCGAGTACCACCTGCGCAACGATCTCGGCGCTGCCGAGTTGGCGCAACAGGCCATCGCGACCGGTCATGCAAAAAGTGCAGCCGACCGCGCAGCCGACCTGTGTCGACACGCAGACGCCATCGCGCGGCAGCAGTACGCTTTCCACCGCCTGGCCGTCGGCCAGTTCGACCAGCAGGCGCGCCGAGCCGTCCTGTCCGGGATGCTCGGAGCGCACGCGGGCCAGGCTGCCCAGTTGCTCGTTCAGGGCGGGCAGTGCGTTGCGCAAGGGCAGTGGCAGGAAGTCTTCAGATTTCTGGCGGCGCGTACCGCAGGCCAAGGGTTTGGCTGCTGTCCAGGCGCGCAGCACACGGTCTTCGTGGCAGGTTTTTGCGCCGTGCTCGCGCAGGATTTGGCGGATGTGTTCGACGCGCATCGATTGTTAGTACGAAAGGGCGAACCACCAAGGTACCAAGATCACAAAGTTACACCAAGAAAATCGAGGGGTTTTCTTGGTGTGACTTTGTGTCCTTTGTGTCTTGGTGGTTCGCATTTCTTAACGTGACAGCATATCCAGCGCCAGCGCTTCGGCGACCTTGATGCCATCAACTCCCGCCGATAGAATACCTCCGGCATATCCGGCGCCTTCGCCGGCAGGATACAAACCCTGCACGTTGACGCTTTGGCAATCTTCACCGCGCGTGATGCGCAGCGGTGACGAGGTACGCGTTTCGACGCCGGTGAGCACCGCATCGCTCATGTCGAAGCCTTTGATTTGCCGTGCGAAGGCGGGCAGCGCCTCGCGCATGGCTTCGATGACATAGGGCGGCAGGGCCGTCGCGAGGTCGGTCAGATGGACGCCGGGCTTGTAGGAGGGGGTGACCGAGCCGAGTTGTGTCGACGGGCGTCCGGCGAGGAAGTCACCGACCAGTTGCGCCGGTGCTTCGTAAGTGCCGCCGCCAAGCTCGAAGGCACGCGATTCGAGCTGACGCTGGAATTCGATACCAGCGAGCGGCTTGTTTGCGTCACCGCCGTAATCTGCCGGGTCGACGTTCACCACGATGCCGGCGTTGGCGTTGCGCTCGTTACGTGAATACTGGCTCATGCCGTTGGTCACCACGCGGTTGGGCTCCGAAGTGGCCGCCACCACCGTGCCGCCGGGACACATGCAGAAACTATAGACGGCGCGACCGTTGGCGGCGTGATGCACCAGCTTGTAGTCGGCGGCGCCGAGCAGCGGGTTGCCGGCGTTCGGCCCGAGGCGCGCTTTGTCGATCAGCGATTGCGGGTGCTCGATGCGGAAGCCGACCGAGAAAGGCTTGGCTTCCATGAACACGCCTTGTTCATGCAACATCTCGAAGGTGTCGCGTGCGCTGTGGCCGAGCGCCAGAACAACGTGGTCGGTGGCGATCTCTTCGCCATTGCTCAGTGTCACGCCGCACACTTTGCCGTTTTTAATGTTCAAGCCGGTCAGGCGCTGCTGGAAGCGTATTTCGCCGCCCAGTTGCTCGATCTCATGGCGCATGGTTTCGACCATGCCGACGAGGCGGAAGGTGCCGATATGCGGTTTGGCGACGTAGAGAATTTCCGCTGGCGCGCCGGCCTTGACGAATTCCTCGAGCACCTTGCGCCCGAGATGGCGCGGGTCTTTGATCTGGCTGTAGAGCTTGCCGTCCGAGAAAGTGCCGGCACCGCCTTCGCCGAATTGTACGTTCGACTCGGGATTGAGCACGTTCTTTCGCCATAGACCCCAGGTATCCTGTGTGCGCTCGCGAACCGCCTTGCCGCGTTCCAGAACGATCGGCCTGAAACCCATCTGCGCCAGAATCAGCGCAGCGAAGATGCCGCAGGGGCCGAAGCCGACAATGACCGGGCGGGTCTTCAGCGCCGCCGTGGCGTGGCCGACGAAGTGGTAGGTTGTGTCCGGCGTTGCTGTGACTTTCGGATCATTGGCGAATTTTTTGAGCAGTGCGTCTTCGTTCGCAAGGTCGATATCCACCGTGTAAATGAACATCAGCGCACTCGGCTTGCGCGCATCGTGGCTGCGCTTGAAAACGGTGATGTTTTTGATGTCGCCCACCGTGATGTTCAGCCGCTTGGCAATTGCCGAGGTGAGTGCTTCGGGGGGGTGTTCGAGCGGCAGGCGAAGTTCGGTGATGCGAATCATTGGGTAGGTTTGCCGATGCCCGCTTCAGCCGACAAGTCGGTCGAGCGCGTTGATCAATACAGAAGACTGGTAAGACAGGTCGGACACAGCGTCGCCAAGTCCTTTGACCGGGTAGGCCGCTGCTTCTTGGGTAAATAAGACGAATTCTTCGTTGCCGATACTCAGGATTGGCATCAGTTCATCGATGATTTCGGCCACATTGACGCTGGCTCGTTTTTGCAGCGGGGCGACCAAGCGAGTGCTCAGGTCGCCGAGCAGGTTGTTCTGCAGATCAATGACGTAGGGGCGATCCCGATGTTTTGTCTGCTTGAGTGCGTAGACGTGATGACGCATCAGAAGCCCCGGTGCTCTTCGCCAAAGAGTCCTTCACGTTCAACGCGTTCGTTGTAGGCCGCCATGGCCGGGCGGTTTTTTTCCAGCCAGGCACTGTCTCGGCGCCGCTTGATTTCCTGCAGGATGCCGGTTTCAGCAGCGCGCGATAAGTTGATGTTGAGTTGGCGTGCGGCTTCCGCCAACGGTTCGCTGATTGAGAGGCTCATTTTTTTCTTGTTGCCTTCACTCAGGCCAGCCAGGCTTGAATAGGCGGCGCGGGTTTCTTCAACTGTTTGCTGGCGCATGGTCGTCCCCTCGGTGGCGGCATGATTATGCGCATACTTTATGCGTATTTTTGCGGTGTGTAAAGCTTGGTTTGCCTTGCTCAGGCCTGCTGGCCGTAGCCAGCGAACTTCTCCAGCACCGTCGCCATCTCTGTGGCATCCAGTAAAACCGGTTGGCCAAGCTGGCAGGCGCGCCAGTATTGTTCACAGAGTGTTTCCAGTTCGACGCCGAGGTCGAGCGCCTGTGTCAGATCCTTGCCAAAAACCAGCATGCCGTGGTTCGCCAGCAGGCAGGCGCAACGTGCTGCCATGGCGCTGATTGCCGCATCAGATAGTGCCTGCGTGCCGAAGGTGGCGTAGGCGGCGCAGCGCAGGGTGTCGCCGCCGAAGCGGGCGATCATGTAGTGGAAGGGCGGGATGTCGCGGCGCAGGCAGGCGAGGCTGGTGGCGAACGGTGAATGCGCGTGCAGCACCGCGCCCGCTTCGGGCCGGGCGACGTAAAGGTCGCGGTGAAAGCGCCATTCGGAGGAGGGCTTTCTCTTCCCTTCATGCGCCCCATCGAGATGCATTAGTACGATGTCGTCAGCCGCCAACCTCTCGTAGGCCATGCCGGTTGGTGTAATCAGAAAGCCGTCCGCAACGCGCACGCTGAGGTTGCCTGCAGTGCCTTTGTTGAGGCCTGCAGCGCTCATGCGCAGCGCGGCGGCGATTAGTTGTTGGCGCAGTTCAAGCACGGCGCATCTCCGGGTAGAGCGAGAGCAGTCCATCGGTGCTGGCCGGGCAACTGCCGCGCTCGGTGATCAGCGCGCTGACGAATTTTGCCGGCGTTACATCGAAGGCCGGGTTGGCGACTGCTGTGCCGAGCGGCAACTGCCGTATGTCGCTGAGTGTGTTGCCGGCATCAAGGCCATGCACCACCCGCAATTCATCTCCGGCGCGCTCTTCGATCGGGATCGCGGCGCCATCGGGACAGGCGAAATCGACCGTTGAGCGCGGCGCGGCTACGTAAAACGGAACGCCGGCTTCGCGCGCCGCGAGCGCCTTGAGGTAGGTGCCTACTTTGTTGGCAACGTCGCCGTTGGCGGCGATGCGGTCGGCGCCGACAATGACTGCGTCGACTTCTCCACGCGCCAGTAGTAGCCCCGCGGCGTTGTCGGCGATCACGGTGTGCGCAACGCCGTGCTGCTTCAACTCCCACGCCGTGAGCAGCCCCTGATTGCGCGGTCGCGTTTCGGAAACCCAGACGTGCACATCCAAGCCCGCTGCAAAGGCGGCATAGACCGGCGCCAGCGCGGTGCCGTAATCGACGGTGGCCAGCCAGCCGGCGTTGCAATGCGTCATCAGGTTGAGCCGGCCACGTCTTTCTGCCAGCGGGCGCAGCAGTTGCAATCCGTGCTCACCGATGCTGCAGCATTGCGCGGCGTCCTCGTCGGCAATCGTCGCGGCTTCCTGCCAGGCGGCGTCGGCGCGTGTCGATGGTGTCAGTGGCGCGAGAAAAGCCTGCATGCGCGCCAGCGCCCAGTGCAGGTTGACGGCGGTCGGGCGGGTGGCCGCCAGTATGGCAACCGCCGCGGCCAGTGTGGCGTCGTCCGCCTGCTGCGCCAATGCCAGCGCGACCCCGTAGGCCGCCGTCACACCGATCAGCGGTGCGCCGCGCACCTGCATGCTGCGGATGGCGTGTGCGGCGTCCGCCAGCGTGGCGAGGCGCAACGTGCGGTATTCGTGCGGCAGTGCCGTCTGGTCGATGATGTCGACGGCGCGTTGCTGTGCTGCCGGCCAGATGGTGCGGGTGGGGATGTTGTTGACGTTCATGCAGCGCATTTTACCAGCCGGGCTCACGCTCACGGGCCTTCTGTGAAGTACAGCAAGCGGATTGTTGCGGGCGATGATGATCATGCCATTTTTGTGGGATACTCGTCAGTCAGTTGTCATCAATAAGGAGGTGTCTTGTGACGCATGTGCCGACTTCTCGCCAATCGATTCATTCATTTCTGCGTTTGCTGCTCGCTGCGCTGGCCTGCTTTTTTGCCTGCCTGTCGTTTGCCGGTGCGCCGCAGCAGAAGACGCAGGTTCCCGGCTACTACCGCTTTATGGTCGGCAGCTTCGAGGTGACCGCGCTTTACGACGGCTACATCGATCTCGACAGCGCGCTGCTCAGGAACACCAATCCAAAGGAGGTGCAGGGGCTGCTCGCGCGCATGTTCCTTAAAGGTCCGAAGGTGCAGACGGCGGTTAATGCCTATCTGGTCAACACCGGCGACCAACTGGTTCTGGTGGACGCCGGCGCGGCCAAGGGCTTTGGCCCGACGCTTGGCTATATCGGCGACAATCTCAAGGCTGCCGGCTACGATGCCGCGAAGATCGATGCGGTGCTGATTACTCACTTGCATGGCGATCACGTCAACGGCTTGCTCGCAGCGGATGGGACGATGGCTTTTCCAAATGCCGAGGTATGGTCGGCACAGCCGGACAACGATTTCTGGCTAAGTCTCGAAGTGGCCGGCAAGGCGCCAGAGGGCTTTCAGCCGTTTTTCAAGATGGCGCGCGATGCAGCCGCACCTTATCAGCAGGCCGGTCGCTGGAAGACCTTCAGCAACGATCAGGATATCTTTCCCGGAATTGCCAGTGTCGCTGCGCGCGGCCACACGCCGGGTCACAGCGCCTACCAGTTGAGCTCGGGTCAGCAGCAACTGCTGATCTGGGGCGATCTGGTGCACAACCATGCGGTGCAGTTTGCGCGCCCGCATGTGGCGATCGAGTTTGATATCGACAAGAAGCAGGCTGTTCTGGCGCGCAAGGCGCTGTTTGCGCGAGCGGCAAAAGAGAAATTGCTGGTTGGCGGAATGCATCTGCCTTTTCCCGGCGTTGGCCATGTGCGCAGTGAGGGCAAAGGCTACGTCTGGGTGCCGGTCGAGTTCGGTCCGATTCGCGAGTGAGTTTTTGCGGATAGTGCTTTGTTGGCCTGATCAGTCGGCCAGCAGAGCACGTCGTTCGGTCTGAATGCGGGCCATGAAGCGTTGAATCAGCGTTTCATTGAGCGCGGAGAGTTTGAGGAACTGGCAGCCCATGTGCCAGAGTGGTTTGCCCGTGCGGCTCTCAATAGACGTGACGTAGCGCACTTCGAGCGTCAGGGCGAGTGCGCCGGTGTCGCGCAGGTCGATCCAGCTGTTTTCGAGGACTTCCAGTTGCCCGAACTCGAGCTTCTCGGTCGATAGAATGCCGACGCCACCGACCGAAATGTCGTGTAGCGGCAAGGCCTTCTCTTGCGGCGAGCCTCTGCGGATTCGGCAGATATAAGGTGTGCTCGTCGGCAGTTCGATGCGAAAAAGATCTCGCCGCTGCAGGCGCAGAAGGCTGCTCGGCAATGCCACGGCGAGAACGCTTTCCCCGCGCAGTGTCGCTTGCCTCGCCTGCGTTGCCGGAAACTGGATGCGGATGCCGGATACCACGCTGGTGAACAGGCAGCGGTCGGCGCGCAAGAAGGCATTGTTGATTTCGTCGCTGCCGCCGATGTCGAGGTAGAGATGGTTTTCA
>CAJAHZ010000416.1 GCA_903939665.1 uncultured Pseudomonadota bacterium
AGGATTTCCAGAAACTCAAGAAGAACGCGATCAAGGTCACCGTGGGCATCTCCGGGACCGGTGGCGGCTTCAAGAAATTCTGCCGTGGCGAGACCGATATCTCTGATGCTTCTCGCCCAATTCTGGCCAAGGAAATGGATGCCTGCAAGGAAGCCGGTATTCAGTACGTTGAACTGCCGATTGCTTATGACGCCCTGACGGTTGTTATTCATCCGCAAAACGATTGGGCCAAGACGCTGACCGTTGCCGATCTGAAGAAGATCTGGGAGCCGGGCGCTCAAGGCAAGCTGAAGAGCTGGAAAGATGTGAATCCGGCGTTCCCGGATGTGCCGCTCAAGCTTTTTGGCCCCGGTGCGGATTCCGGTACCTTTGACTATTTCACCGAAGCCGTAGTCGGCAAAGCGAAGTCATCGCGCGGCGACTATACCGCCTCGGAGGACGATAACGTGCTGGTGCAGGGCGTTTCGCGCGACAAGGGCGGCCTCGGCTACTTCGGGTTCGCCTATTACCTCGAGAATCAGAAGAAACTCAAGGCGGTGGCTGTCGATGGTGGCAAGGGTGCGGTCCTGCCTTCGCCGGAAGCCGTTGAAAACGGCACCTACGCGCCGCTCTCGCGCCCGATCTTCATCTACGTCAATGCCAAATCGATGGACAAGCCGGAAGTCGTCGAGTTCGTCGAGTTTTACCTGAAGAATGCCCCGAAGCTGGTCAAGGAAGTGAAGTACGTGCCGCTGCCGCAGAAAGCCTACGACATCGCAGGCGAGCACCTCAAGCATAAGAAGCTCGGTACCGTGTTCGGCGGCAAGGAAGAAGTCGGTTTGAAGATCGAAGATCTGCTCAAGCGCGAAGCCAAAATGTAATTGCATGCGCCGCCGTGCCGTCTTTGTGAGTCTGACGGCCGGCGCCTTCGATTTTGTACAATAGCCTTTGGTCAATTACTCCATGTCTGTGATCGTCTTGAGCGAACAGTACCAACCCATGATGCCTGCTGACGATATCGTCAGCGACCGCCTGGCCAAACGGCGCACCCGCAATCTGCGCGAGAAAGCCATCGAAATCGTGCTGCTGTGCGCAGCGCTTGTTTCGGTGGCGACGACGGTTGGCATCGTCTTTATCCTGGTCAAGGAATCGCTGGTTTTCTTTGAACACGTATCTTTTTATGATTTTCTGACCGATACGCAGTGGACGCCGCTTTTCGATGATGCGCACTACGGCATCATGGTGCTCGTCTCCGGCACCTTGACGAGTTCGCTGGTCGGTCTGCTGGTGGCTATTCCGCTCGGCACGGTGATCGCCATTTACCTTTCCGAGTTCGCGCCGCACAAGGTGCGCGAAGTTGCCAAGCCATTTCTTGAGCTGCTCGGTGGCGTGCCGACCATCGTTTATGGTTACTTTGCGCTGCTCGTGGTAACGCCGCTGCTGCAAATGTTCATTACCGATCTGCCGGGTTTTAGCCTGCTCTCTGCCGGCCTGGTGATGGGCGTGATGATCGTTCCCTACGTCAGCTCAATTGCCGAAGATGCGATGCGCGCCGTGCCGATGAGTCTGCGCGAAGGCTCCTACGCGATGGGTGCGACGCGCTTTCAGACGGCGATCAAGGTGGTGACGCCGGCGGCGATGTCCGGTCTGGCTGCCGCCTACATTCTGGGTATCTCGCGTGCGGTCGGGGAGACGATGATTCTTGCCGTCGCTGCCGGCATGCAGCCCAACCTGACGTGGAATCCGCTGGAGCCGGCGGCGACGATTACCGCCTATATCGTGCAGGTCGCGCTCGGTGATCTGCCGCACGGCTCGGTCGGCTATCAGACGATCTTTGCAGCCGGCTTGACGCTGATGATGATCACGCTGGTCTTCAATATCATCGGCCACCTCATGCGCAAGCGCTATCGCGAGGTTTATTGAGATGAATACTGAAGAGAAGCTGCAAAATATTCGCCGCATCATCGCGCGTGCCAAACGTTTTGACCTTGCCTTTTCATTGCTCGGCATACTCTCGCTGATGCTCGGCGTGCTGATTTTTTCCGCGCTTTTCGGGCAGATGCTGATCGATGGTGCGCCGCGTTTTGCACTGGAATTCTTCACTTCCTTTCCCTCGCGTCGTGCTGAGCATGCGGGCATTCTTTCGGCCTGGGTCGGTTCCGTGCTGGTCATGCTGGTGACCGCGTTCGCCGCCGTGCCGCTCGGCGTGGCGTCGGGTATTTACCTTGAGGAGTACGCACCGAAGAACCTGCTCACCGACATCATCGAAATCAACGTGACCAATCTGGCCGGTGTGCCGTCGATTGTCTATGGCCTGCTGGCGCTCGGGATCTTTGTCTATCAGTTCGGTTTCGGACAGAGCATTCTGTCGGCTGGTCTGACGCTGGCGCTGTTGATTCTGCCGATCGTCATCGTATCAACTCGCGAGGCGATCCGCTCCATTCCGGCCTATATCCGCGAGGGCTCGTATGCCTGCGGCGCAACGCAATGGCAAACGGTGCGTTATCACATCCTGCCCTATTCGTTGCCAGGCATCCTTACCGGCGTGATTATCGGTCTGGCCCGTGCCATCGGCGAGACGGCGCCGATCATCACCATTGGCGCGCTGACGTTCATCGCCTTTTTGCCGCCGGCGCCGTATCAGGACGTCTTCCCCTTCGTCAATATGAGCTGGCTGACTGCGCCTTTTACCGTTATGCCGATTCAGATGTTCAACTGGACTTCGCGTCCTGAAGCAGCATTCCAGCACAACGCTGCGGCTGCCGGTTTTATCCTCGTGCTGATGACGCTGTCGATGAATGCCATCGCCATCTATGTTCGCTATCGTCTGCGCAAAAACATCAAGTGGTAACCAGAATGAATATTGAAACTACCGCCGTAAAGGCCGAAGCACAGGATTTGAATTTTTACTACGGCAATTTTCAGGCGCTCAAGAGCCTGAACATGCCGGTCTATGACAAAAAGGTGACGGCGCTGATCGGTCCCTCTGGTTGTGGCAAATCTACTTTTTTGCGTTGCTTCAATCGCATGCACGACCTTTATCCGGGTAACCGTTATGAGGGGGGTATCAACTTTTACCCTGACAATACCAATCTGCTATCGGACAAGGTTGATCCGATCGAGGTACGCATGCGTATCAGCATGGTGTTCCAGAAGCCGAATCCCTTCCCCAAGTCGATTTACGAAAATGTAGCCTACGGTTTGCGCGTGCGTGGCGAAAGCCGCCGTGCGGTGCTCGATGAAAAAGTCGAGGAGGCCTTGCGCAGTGCGGCGCTGTGGGGCGAGGTGAAGGATCGCCTCGGTGAGCTTGCGTTCAATCTGTCCGGCGGCCAGCAGCAGCGGCTCTGTATCGCTCGTGCGCTGGCGACCGATCCGGAGTTGATGCTGTTCGACGAGCCCACCTCGGCGCTCGACCCGATTGCCACGGCCAGTATTGAGGAGCTTGTTTCCGAGCTGAAGCAGAAGGTCACCATCCTGATCGTCACCCACAACATGCAGCAGGCTGCGCGTATTTCCGATCATACCGCCTACATGTATCTCGGCGAATTGATCGAATTTGGCGTGACCGATCAGATTTTCATCAAGCCGAAGAAAAAAGCCACCGAGGATTACATTACCGGTCGTTTCGGCTGACCGCAGGGCGCTCCAAATAGGCGGGGCAGGGTCAAAGGAATGCCGGCGCTTGCCGGCTTTTTGTTCTGCTATCAATCCTCCAGCCGGCTTTTTATTGACCGGTCGAGGCCATCATCGGTATAATCCGCAGGTTTTTTGCGGGGCGTTCAAAAGTGCGTCGTCATCTGGTGGCAGGCAACTGGAAAATGCACGGCGGGCTGGTGTCAAACCGGCTTCTGTTGCAGAACGTTCTCGCCGGAGTGAGCGGTTTGTCCGGGGTCTCCGTGACGGTATGCGTTCCGTTTCCGTATCTGGCTCAGGCGCAATCAATGCTGGCCGGTAGTACGGTTGGCTGGGGGTCGCAGAGTGTCAGTGAGCATGCTCACGGCGCTTATACCGGTGAGGTCAGTGTGGCGATGTTGCAGGACTTTGCCTGTCGTCATGTGATTGTCGGTCACTCGGAGCGTCGTACGAATTTTGCCGAGACCGATGCGCTGGTGGCGGAGAAGTTTGCAGCAGTGGTGGCCGGTGGTTTGTGTCCGATTCTCTGTGTCGGTGAAACGCTGGCGCAGCGAGAGGCGGGGCAGACGGTGGCTGTGGTTGCCGCGCAGTTGGATGCAGTGGTGCAGCGTGTGGGGGTGGCGGCTTTTTCTGGCGCGGTTGTGGCGTATGAGCCGGTTTGGGCTATCGGCACAGGGCGGACAGCTTCGCCCGAGCAGGCGCAGGAAGTGCATGCGGCGATCCGGGCTCGACTTGCCTGTGCCGATGCGCAGGTGGCCGAGGGGGTGCAGATCCTCTACGGCGGAAGCGTCAAGCCGCAGACGGCGCTTGAGTTATTTGCGATGCCTGATATTGATGGCGGCCTGATTGGCGGCGCATCTTTGGTGGCGGAAGATTTTTTGGCGATTTGCCAAGCGGCAAATCGATAAAGAGGCGACATGGATTATTTGTTCTCGGTGGTTTTGACGGTTCACATCCTGGCAGCGCTCGGGGTAATCGGTCTTGTGCTGGTTCAGCACGGCAAGGGCGCAGATATGGGCGCGGCTTTTGGTAGCGGCGCGTCGGGCAGTCTGTTCGGCGCCACCGGCTCTGCCAACTTCCTGAGCCGGACCACCTCGGTGCTGGCCGCTGTCTTTTTTGTGACGAGTCTTTCGCTTGCATATATTGCTTCGAACAAGCCAAAAACGACTGGCAGTGTGATGCAGGATGCGGTAAAATTGCAGGCTGTTCCGGTGCCTCCTGCGACTGGGGTCGAAACGGGTGCAAGCCCCGCAGACTCTGGTTCCAAGGCAAAAGATATTCCGAAGTAATTGAGTAAAAGACAGACGCGGGGAGCGCTTTTCCTCGATTGACCCGCCGTCTGACTGTAGTTGTGCCGACGTGGTGAAATTGGTAGACACGCTATCTTGAGGGGGTAGTGACTTAGGTCGTGTGAGTTCGAGTCTCACCGTCGGCACCAAGTGGAGTTATCCGAGGGATGGCTCTAACCGAAAAATACAGCGATAGTGCGGCGGATCATGCTGGAAAACTATTTCCCGGTATTTGTGTTCATCCTGATTGGTATCGCATTCGGTATTGCGCCAATCGTCATTGGTTTGCTTGTTGCGCCTCATCGGCCCGACAGCGAAAAACTCTCTCCGTACGAGTGCGGCTTCGAGGCTTTCGAAGATGCCCGCATGAAGTTTGATGTGCGCTATTACCTGATCGCCATCATCTTCATTCTGTTCGATCTCGAAGTCGCGTTTCTGCTGCCGTGGGCGACGATCTTCAAGGAGATTGTCCAGACCGAGTCGGTCAAGTGGTTTGGTTTTGCCGAAATGCTGGTTTTTATCGCCATCCTGGTCGTTGGCTATGTTTATGCCTGGGCCAAGGGCGCGCTGGACTGGGAGTGATCTATGGGTATTGAAGGCATTCTTCAGGAAGGCTTCGTCACGACGACGGCCGACAAGCTGATCAATTACGTTCGCACCGGTTCGATGTGGCCGATGAGCTTTGGTCTGGCCTGCTGCGCGGTCGAGATGATTCATGCCGGTTGCTCGCGTTACGATCTGGATCGCTTCGGTATTGTTTTTCGCCCGAGTCCGCGTCAGTCCGATGTGATGATTGTCGCCGGTACGCTGACCAACAAGATGGCGCCGGCGCTGCGCAAGGTTTATGACCAGATGGCTGAGCCGCGCTGGGTCATCTCCATGGGCTCCTGTGCCAATGGTGGCGGCTACTATCACTATTCCTACGCTGTCGTTCGCGGTTGCGATCGCATCGTTCCTGTCGATATCTATGTTCCGGGTTGTCCGCCGACTGCTGAGGCGCTGATTTACGGCCTCATCCAGTTGCAGAACAAGATTCGCCGTACCAGTACCATCGCCCGCTAATTCAACCGAGAGTTCGTCATGTCCGCCAAGCTGGAAGCGCTTAGCCTGAACCTGCAAAAACATCTCGGCGAGCGAATCAAGTCCCTGAAGATTGCGCTCGGTGAAGTGACCATTGAGATCGATGCAGCCGATTACATCGATGCGATGAATACGCTTCGCGACGAGCCGGAGTTGCAATTTGAAGAGCTGGTCGATTTGTGTGGCGTCGATTATTCGACCTACGGCAACGTCGAGCAGGTCGGCAAGCGCTACGCCGCCGTCAGTCACCTGCTGTCGATTGCCAATAATTGGCGTTTGCGCGTGCGCTGTTTCGCGCCGGACGACAGTTTTCCGTCGGTGCCTTCGGTAATCGCAATCTGGAACAGTGTGAACTGGTTCGAGCGCGAGGCGTTTGATCTTTACGGCATCGTTTTCCGGGGGCACGACGATTTGCGCCGGATTCTGACCGACTACGGCTTTATCGGGCACCCCTTCCGCAAGGACTTCCCGATTTCCGGCTATGTCGAAATGCGCTACGACCCGGATCAGCAGCGCGTGATTTATCAACCCGTGACGATTGAACCGCGTGAAGTCACGCCGCGGATCGTTCGCGAAGCGACCTACGGGGACGTTGAATAATGGCTGAACTGCGCAATTTTACGTTGAACTTCGGCCCCCAGCACCCGGCCGCGCACGGTGTGTTGCGCATGGTGCTTGAGCTTGACGGTGAAGTCGTCATGCGCGCCGATCCGCATATCGGTCTGCTGCACCGCGCCACCGAGAAATTGGCCGAGAACAAGACCTGGGTGCAGTCGCTGCCCTACATGGATCGACTCGACTACGTTTCGATGATGTGCAATGAGCATGCTTACTGCATGGCCATTGAAAAGCTGATCGGCATTGAAGTTCCGGTGCGTGCCCAGTACATTCGTGTCATGTTCGACGAAATTACGCGGGTGCTTAATCACCTGCTGTGGATCGGCTGCCACGGACTCGACGTCGGTGCGATGACGATGGTGCTCTACGCCTTCCGTGAGCGCGAGGATCTGGTCGATGCTTACGAAGCGGTTTCCGGTGCGCGCATGCACGCCGCTTATTACCGTCCGGGTGGCGTCTATCGCGACCTGCCGGATCGTATGCCGCAGTATCGTGAATCGAAGTGGAAGAGCGCAGCGCAGATCAAGCCGTTCAACGAAGCGCGCAGCGGCTCGCTGCTTGATTTTCTTGATGACTTTGTGACGCGTTTCCCGAAGCTGCTGGACGAATACGAGACGCTGCTGACCGACAACCGTATCTGGAAACAGCGGCTGGTTGATGTGGGTATCGTGACGCCCGAGCGTGCTCTGCAGCGCGGCTTCTCCGGCGCCATGCTGCGCGGTTCCGGCATCGCCTGGGATTTGCGCAAGAAGCAGCCTTACGAAGTTTATGATCGCCTCGATTTCGACATCCCGGTGGGCGTCAATGGTGACTCGTACGACCGCTATCTGGTGCGCATGGAAGAAATGCGCCAGTCGAACCGCATCATCAAACAGTGCATCGAATGGCTGCGCGTTAACCCGGGGCCGGTCATTACCGATAACCACAAGGTTGCGCCGCCCGCCCGTGAGGGCATGAAGTCCAACATGGAAGAACTGATCCACCACTTCAAGCTGTGCACCGAAGGGATTCACGTTCCCGAAGGCGAGGCTTATTCGGCGGTGGAACATCCGAAGGGCGAGTTCGGCATCTATATGATTTCCGATGGCGCCAACAAACCGTACCGCATGAAAATCCGTGCCCCCGGTTACGTCCACCTCTCGGCAATGGATGAAATGTGCCGTGGCCACATGCTGGCTGACGTGGTGACGATTATCGGTACCCAGGACGTTGTTTTTGGCGAGATTGACCGCTGATGCTGAACCAAAATTCCCTCACTAGAATCGATCGCGAGATCGCCAAATATCCGGCTGACCAGAAGCAGTCGGCGTCGATGGCTGCGCTGGCGATCGCCCAGGAAGAACTCGGCTGGCTGCCCAGCGAAGCAATCGAGTTTGTCGCCAACTATCTGAGCATGCCACCGATTGCTGCGTACGAGGTCGCGAGCTTCTACAACATGTACGACCTGAAACCGGTCGGCAAGTACAAGCTGACGGTGTGTACCAATCTGCCGTGCATGCTCACCGGCGGTGTTGATGCTGGCGAATATTTGAAAGAAAAGCTGGGCATCGGCTACAACGAGACGACGCCCGATGGTCGGATCACGCTGAAGGAAGGCGAGTGCATGGGTGCCTGCGGCGACGCACCGGTGATGATCGTCAATAACCGTAAGATGTGTAGCTGGATGAACCCCGAGCAAATCGACAAACTGCTGGCGGAGCTCGAATAATGGCGATCCTCGGTGCAATCAACCCGATGCTCACCCTCGGCCTCGACGGCGACAACGCCTGGCGGCTGGCCGATTACGTCAAGCGTGGCGGTTACACCGCGCTACGCCGTATTCTCGACGAGAAGCTGACGCAGGAGCAGGTGATAAACGAAGTCAAGAAGTCCGTTCTGCGCGGTCGTGGCGGTGCTGGCTTTCCGACCGGTTTGAAGTGGTCCTTCATGCCGCGCTCCTTCCCCGGTGACAAGTACGTTGTCTGCAACACCGACGAGGGCGAGCCCGGTACCTTCAAGGACCGCGACATCATGCGCTACAACCCGCACTCGGTCATCGAGGGGATGGCCATCGCCGCCTTCGCGATGAGCGCAACGCGTGGCTACAATTACATCCACGGCGAAGTATGGGAAATCTATACACGCTTTGAAGAGGCGTTGGATGAGGCGCGGGCGGCCGGTTTTATCGGCCAGAATATCCTCGGTTCCGGCTTTAACTTCGAACTCTTTGCACATCACGGTTACGGCGCCTACATCTGTGGCGAAGAAACCGCGCTGCTCGAGTCGATCGAGGGCAAGAAGGGACAGCCGCGCTTCAAGCCGCCTTTCCCCGCGTCGTTTGGTCTCTACGGCAAGCCGACGACGATCAACAATACTGAAACCTTCGGCTCGATTCCGTTCATCATGAATCTTGGCGGCGAGGCCTACCTCGAAGCCGGCAAGGCAAATAACGGCGGCACGAAGCTGTTCTCGATCTCGGGTCACGTCAATAAGCCCGGCAACTATGAAAT
>CAJAHZ010000417.1 GCA_903939665.1 uncultured Pseudomonadota bacterium
CGCTCGTTGATCGTCAGATGGCCGCTGCTCAAATCCCAGTCCCACAGGCCAAGATCGGCGCCACCCAGCGCCAGCTCGAGACGCTGCTGCGTTTGCGCCAGTCCCAGTTCAAGCTTCTTGCGTACCAGCGCGTGCCGCACCGCGCTACCCAGTGCGTGGTGTCCAAACTGACCCTTGATCAGATAGTCCTGCGCCCCGGCCACCAGACAAGCCGCCGCCTGCGCCGGATCATCATTCCCGGTCAGCACGACGATCGGCGCATCGGGCAGCGCCTTGTGCATGGCCGTCACGGTGTCGATTCCGCTGGAATCAGCGAGCGCCAGATCGAGCAGCAGCACATCCGGTCGCCACGTGCGAGTCATCGCCAGCGCCTCGGCCAGCGTTCTTGTCCACACCAGCCCCTCATGGTCGCCTGCCGGCAGCAACCCGGCCAGGCGAGCATGCGCCCGCACCAGACCGAAATCGCCCGCATCGTCTTCAACGACGAGAATGGAAACCGGGTTTTGCAGGATTTCACTCATTTCCAAAATTTCACGATCCCTATTATTTGCCCAGCCACTTGCGGACGACATCATAAAGCTGGTCTGCATCAAAAGGTTTGCTGATGTGGTCGTTCATGCCGGCCTGCAGGCACTGCTCACGCACGCTTGAGAACGCGTCTGCCGTCAGGGCGATGATCGGCGTTGTGCGGTGTCCTGGCAGCTGCCGGATGCGCCGACTGGCATCGACGCCATCCATCACCGGCATGTGCAGATCCATCAGGATCAGATCGTAAGCGTTGCGCGTGGCCAGCTCAATCGCGGCAGCGCCGTCCGCAGCAAGGTCCACCTTGACGCCAGCCTCCTCAAGCAGGCCGACCACGATCTCCTGATTGAGCAAGTCATCCTCGGCAACCAGAACCCGCGCCCCGCGCAGCGGCACCGCCTGGCCGGTCGCCGCGGCTGCGCCCGGCGCTGCAGCAGTAAGCTCAAGACCAAGGTTCACCGCAAGGGAAAAGCAGCTGCCCTGCCCCGGCGTGCTTTGCAGTTCGATCGCGCTGCCCATCAATTCGGCAAAATGCCGACAAATGGTCAGGCCAAGGCCGGTGCCGCCGTGCTCGCGGGTGAAGGAGTTATCGGCTTGCTCAAAGGCCGTAAAAATACGCTCCTGGTCCTGGATCGAAATCCCGACCCCCGTATCGTCAACCGAGAACCGCACCAGCAGCTTGTCGGCTGTGCGGCGCTCAATCCGCGCGCCGAGCGTGACGCCGCCACGCTCGGTAAACTTCACCGCGTTGCCGGCCAGATTGATCAGAATCTGCTTCAGGCGCAGGGCATCGCCGAGCAGACACACGGGCAAGGCCGCATCGGCGTCCAGCTTGAAATAAAGCCCCTTGCCTTGCGCCTGCGGCTCGATCACCGAGCAAACCGCCTGCAGAAGCGCTGCCGGGTCAAACACCCCGAGATCGAGAGCGACCTTGCCGGCTTCAATTTTCGATATATCCAAAACATCGTTAAGGATGCCCATCAGGTGCTGAGCCGTATCTTCCAGCTTGACCAGATGCGCCTGCTGCCGGGGATTCGCCCCTTCGGCACTGAGCATTGCCGCCAGACCGAGGATGCCGTGCATCGGCGTGCGGATTTCGTGGCTCATGTTGGCCAGGAAAGCGCTCTTGGCGCGATTGGCCGCCTCCGAGGCTTCCAGCGCACGCAACAATTCGCTGGTGCGTTCGGCTACCGTATTCTCCAGCTGCCGCTGATACTGCAAAAGCGCCTGCTCCAGCTTCTCGCGGACCAGCGCATGGCGTATCGCGCGACCCAGCGCATCGTGCTCAAATTGCCCCTTGATCAGGTAATCCTGCGCACCAGCTTCCAGCGCTTCGAGCGCCAGATGCCGGTCATCAAGGCCGGTCAGCACGACGATGGGCAACGCCGGCAGCGCATCGCGCACCGCCCTGACCGTGGCAAGCCCGGCCGAATCGGGTAAAGACAGATCGAGCAGGACAACATCGGGATTGCCCTGGCGGGCAGCAACAATGCCCTCGGCCAGCGTTTTTGCCCAGACCACCGGGTCGGCAGCGCTGCCGCGACCCAGGCCGGCGAGGCGCACGTAGGCATGCACCAGTTCAAAATCGCCCGGATCGTCCTCGATAACGAGGATACGAAATTGATTGTCATCGGTTGTCATCATTTGATTATGCTCAGTCGATACGCTCCGGCAGCCTGACCAGATTGAACCAGTACTGCCCCAGTCGATGAATGGCCAGCACGAATTCGTTCAGATCGACCGGCTTCACCACATAGCCAGCCGCACCGCGCTGGTAGGCGGCACTCACGTCGGTCTCGTGCTCGGACGCGCTGATGATGACGACCGGAATGGCGTGCCAGGCCGGATCATTTTTCAGCAGCGTGAGAAACGCCAGACCGTCCTGCTCGGGGAGTCGCAGGTCGAGCAAGATCAGATCGGGGCGCGGCGCATGGCGGTACGCCTCGCCCTGCCGATGCAGAAACTGCATGGCGGCCAGCGCATCGCTGACGCCGTGCAACTCGGCATTGAAGCCGTTTTTCTCCATCGCCAGTTGCAGCAAGCGAAAGTCACCCGGCCGATCCTCGACGATGAGCAGGTGCAATCGGCGCGTACCCCTTCGCGTCTCGCTCATTTGCGGTTCCCAGTCTCCGCGCCCGAGTGCGCCGGCAGGCGCACCAGTGAAATCCAGTAACTGCCGATATCACGCACCACGTCGATAAAATCATGCACGTCGACCGGTTTGGTGACGAAACCGGCTGCGCCAAGGTTGTAGGAAGAAACGACGTCGCGCTCGACATCCGAAGTGGTCAGGATGACCACCGGGATATCCTGCAGCGTCGGGTCCTGCTTGATCGCAGCGAGACACTCGCGGCCATCCATGCGCGGCATGTTGATGTCAAGCAGGATCAGGTCTGGGCGCGGCGCGTCGGCAAAACGCGCCCCCCTCCCGGCGCAGGAACTCCAGCGCTTCGCGGCCATCGACGACCTGATGCAGATCGGCAAGGATGCGATTTTCCTTCAAGGCCATCTTGACAAGGTGCGCGTCGGCCGGCTCATCCTCGGCCAGCAGGATGACGAAATCGGGTATTGCAACGCTCATTGATTTACTCCCTTCGCAGCGACGATGGCTGACTGGCCGCCCAACTCAAAAACAACGCAACATCCGCCACCGCTCGCTTCTTCCACCCAGGCGCGTCCATTGCAGCTTTCTGCAACGCGCCGCAGGATGGCCAGCCCGATGCCGGTGCCCGTGCCATTCGACGACAGGCGTTCGAAAACACGAAACACTCGTTCACGATACGCCGCTTCAATACCGGGA
>CAJAHZ010000418.1 GCA_903939665.1 uncultured Pseudomonadota bacterium
ACGTTCGGCTCGATGGTGCAGAAGGGGTAGTTTTCCGCAGCGATGCCGGCTTTGGTCAAAGCATTGAAAAGGGTGGACTTGCCAACGTTGGGCAAGCCGACGATGCCGCATTTGAGGCTCATGATCGCATTCCTATCTGTAGCATTCGTTAAACGGTTTTTACGTGAAGCTGCTGCTGTGCCGTCGCGTAATCGCCAACGCCGAGCTTCGGCCAGGCCAGCAGGCAACGATCCAGCGCGCGGTCAATCAACTCCTGCTCCTCGCGGCGCGGGGCTTTCAGGACGTAATCGACGACTTCGTTGCGCTCGCCGGGATGACCGATGCCCAGCCGCAGACGCCAGAAATCGGGCGTCGACAACTGCGCCTGAATATCCTTCAAGCCATTGTGTCCGCCATTGCCGCCGCCCTGCTTGAGGCGGATGCTGCCCGGCGGCAGATCAAGCTCGTCATGAACAACGAGAATTTCTTCGGCGCCAATCTTGTAGAAGCGCGCCAGCGCCGCAACCGCCTGCCCGGAACGATTCATGAAGGTGGTTGGCTGCAACAGCCACAATTCGCCAAAGCGAGCGACACGTCCGAAAAATTTGCCCTGTGCTGCAAGCGGGACCTTCAGTTCGCGCGCCAAACGGTCGACGAACCAGAAGCCGACGTTATGCCGGTTGTCTTCGTATTCGCCTCCGGGGTTGCCGAGGCCGACGATCAGGCGTGGAGCGGTCATACGCTTGTCTCAGAAAGCAACAAGCCGCCGCAGACACCGGAGTGCCGAACGGCGGCCTGTCATCGGGCATCGACGCTTACGCGGCTGGCGCTTCGCCTTCAGCGGCTGCTTCGCCGCTGCCGCGCTTGACCTGAATCAGGGCAACAACGCCGTCGTCGCCATGCACCACCGGCTTGACGCCAGCCGGGAAGGCCAGTTGCGAAACGTGGATCGACTGGCCAGCAGCCAGATCCTTCAGGTCGACTTCGATAAAGGCCGGCAGATCCTGCGGCAGGCAGGTGACTTCAATTTCGCCCATGACGTGCGAAACGTTGCCGCCGGTCAGCTTGACGCCCGGCGCGAGGTCGGCGTTGATGAAGTGCAGCGGCACTTTCTGGTGAATTGCGTGCGTCGTATCAACACGCTGAAAGTCGCAGTGCAGGACCAGCGCCTTGTACGGGTGCACTTGCGCGTCGCGCAGCAGCACGGTTTCCGTTGTGCCATCGATATTCAGCGTCAGCACGGAAGAATGGAAAGCTTCCTTCTTCAGGCTGAGCAGAATCTGGTTGTGATCAAGCTGGATCGACAGCGGGGCTACGGTACCACCGTAAACGATGGCCGGAACCTTGTCGGCATGACGCAGGCGGCGGCTCGCTCCGGACCCCTGCAAAGTGCGCTTTTGCGCGTTGAGTTCAAATTTCATGGACTACTCCTAAGTGAAACAAACCCCGCCCGCGACCAGGCGGGGGGTTGAGAAAAATCTATTCAATAAACAAAGACGAAACCGAATCCTCGTTGCTGATCCGGCGGATTGTTTCAGCCATCACATCGGCCACCGACAACTGGCGGATGCGTGAACACGCCAGCGCATCGGGGCGCAGCGGGATGGTATCGGTAACGACCAGCTCGTCAAGGTCGGAAGCATTGATCCGCTCAATCGCCGAGCCCGACAAAACAGGGTGCGTACAGTAAGCGAGCACCTGCTTGGCGCCATGCTGCTTGAGCGCCGAAGCGGCCTTGCATAGCGTGCCGGCGGTATCGACCATGTCGTCCATCAGCACGCAGGTACGGCCTTCGACTTCGCCGATGATATTCATCACTTCCGAGACATTGGCTTTCGGTCGACGCTTGTCGATGATCGCCAGATCGCACTCAAGCCGCTTGGCCAGCGCACGCGCACGCACCACGCCGCCAACGTCGGGGGAAACAACCATCAGGTCGTCGTAATTCTTTTTCCAGACATCGGCCAGCATGATCGGCAGCGAGTAAATGTTGTCGACCGGAATATTGAAGAAACCCTGAATCTGCTCAGCATGGAGATCCATGGTCAGCATGCGGTGCACGCCGGCAGCAGTCAGCAGGTCGGCGACCAGCTTGGCGGCAATCGGCACACGCGCCGAACGCACACGCCGATCTTGCCGGGCGTAACCGAAGTAGGGGATGGCGGCAGTGATGCGGGTCGCCGATGCGCGCTTCAGCGCGTCGACCATGACCAGCAGTTCCATCAGGTTTTCATTGGTCGGCGCACAAGTTGATTGCAGGATGAAAACATCCTTGCCGCGCACATGCTCCTGAATTTCGACGGTGACTTCGCCGTCCGAGAAGCGGCCGACATTGGCGCGGCCCAATGAAATATTCAGACGTTTGACAACATCGGCAGCCAACTTGGGGTTGGCGTTGCCGGTGAATACCATCAGGCTGTCGTAGGCCATGTCACGCTTCCTGTGGCGCTGATCGGAGACAAACGCCAACGCCGTATAAAAGCAATACGGGCAGGTAAGCATACCCGCCCGGTTTGAAAGAATTCGAATGGCTGGGGAAGAAGGATTCGAACCTTCGAATGCCGGAATCAAAATCCGGTGCCTTAACCAACTTGGCGACTCCCCAGCAGTCGTTCACCTAGCGTGGCTAGCGAACGGAGCGCGGATTATACAGGGGATTATTCAAAAAAAAAACAGTTAGCGCGAAGAAGCCGGCAATCACGCCGCCAGATCGAGCAGCGGATGACGATCCAGTCCGGCAGCGAGCCAGCCGCGCATCCCCTGCGGCAACTGGTGCAACACGGATTCTGCCGCTTCGCGCCGGGCAAACTCAGCAAAGACACAGGCGCCGGACCCACTCATGCGCGCCCGCCCGAACGACGAGAGCCATGCCATGTACTCGGCGACCGCCGGGAAGCGCACGGTCGCCACAGCCTCCAGATCGTTGCCGCCGAAACCCGGTTGCCATTCATCAAAACGGATCGCAGCGCTATCCCGCTTCAAATCCGGCGCGCTGAAAACGGCCGCTGTCGGCACCTGCACCGGCGGCTCAAGCACGACGTACCACGCCGGCGGCAGATCGACCGGACGCAGCGCTTCACCCACGCCTTCGGCAAAGGCATTGCGACCAAAGACAAAAACCGGCACGTCGGCCCCCAGGGAGAGGCCGATCTCCTGCAAACGCCGACGCGGCACGCCAAGCTGCCACAGATGGTTGAGCGCAAGCAGCACCGTTGCCGCATCGGAGCTGCCGCCGCCGAGCCCGCCGCCCATCGGCAAGCGTTTCTCGATGCTGATTTCGACGCCCGCCCGGCAACCCGTCTCGGCCTGCAACAGACGCGCGGCACGCACCGTC
>CAJAHZ010000419.1 GCA_903939665.1 uncultured Pseudomonadota bacterium
CTGGCCGGTGAGAAAATTGTCTTCACCGATCCAGAGGGTAAGGAAACCACGGCGGGTTAGCTGCTTGTCGGATGATCGACGAGCACGCCCAGCGCGGCGGCAACGCCGCTGCGCACGGCGCCTTCGAGTGTTGCCGGATAGCCGGCGCAGACGTAGTCGCCGGCCAGCCAGAGTCCTCGATGCGCGGTTTTTGCGGGTGGGCGGGGCAGGTCGGGGCGGCAGGAAAATGTTGCGCGTCGTTCGCGGATGACCTGATGCCATAGCGGCGGCGGCAGGCTTGTCTGCAGGGCGGCTTCAAGTTCAGTGTGCAGCGTGGCGGCCAGCGCGTCGTTGTCGCGCTCGTCCCATGCGCCGCGCGCGCTCAGCACGAAGCTCATCACGCCGGGGGGGCCGCCGAGCGGAGCGCGGTCGAATACCCATTGCCCGAGATTTTCTTTCGCCCCGCTGTCAAGTCCGAGCATCGGGAAGGGGAGCTTCAGCGTGGGTGGGTAGCCGACATAGACGGTGCCGATCGGTTCGTAGGCGTAGCTTGCGAGCATTGCCGCGATGTTTGCAGTCTCGCTGCGCTGCGCGAGGAAGGCGGCGGCGTGCTGGGGCGCTGTGGCGAGAATGATCCGGTCGAAAGTTTCGCCCGCGATCGTCAGCTCATCGTCGATGTGCTCGACGCACGTTGACAGGCGGATTTCGCCGCCGCGCGCGCGGATGAAGCCGGCGGCTGCCAGCGGGAATAGCCGGTCAAGGTCTGCGGCAGGCAGCAGCAGGTCGGTGTCGGCGCGACCGCCACCCAGGCTGTCGCGCAGCACGTTGGCGAAAATTTGCGCCGAGGCGTTGGCTGGCAGGGTGTTGAGCGCCGCGAGGCACAGCGGTTCCCATAGGTGCCGGCGCAGGCTGCCACGCTGGGCGTGGCGGTCGAGCAGCGCGGCGACGGTGCAGTCGGCATCAAGCTGGTAGTCGGTGGCTTGCAGAAAGCGCATGAAACGCACCGCGCCGATCTTCTCGGCCAGGCTTGCGCCGTGCGTGGTGAATAGCCCGATGGCCAGATGCAGCGGTGCCGGCAAGCGCGGCAGGCGCAGGCGGAAGGGTGGCTGGCTGCCGGGAAAAGTCAGTTCGAGCGGCAGGCGTTTGAGCAGCCTTTCGGGGTCGGCGCCGACCCTGGTCATCAGGCGCAGGGTTTCGCGATAGGCGCCAACGAGAATGTGCTGGCCGTTGTCCAGCGTGTGGCCGTTCACCTCGACGCTGCGCGCCCGGCCGCCGAGTTGTCTGGCGGTCTCGAAAACGATGGCCTTGACGCCTGCATCGGCCAGTTCAACGGCTGCGGCGAGACCGGCCCAGCCGCCGCCGATGACCGCGACTTTCAACCCTTGATCCAGATGCGCCAGGCAATCCACAGCTTGCGTACGGGGGTCAGCGAGGTGCGCTGGGTGAGTACCTGACAGCCATCGCGCCTGATTTCGTCAAGCAGCGTGCGGTAGATCGCTGCCATCACCAGCCCCGGGCGCTGCGCCTTGCGATCGCCCACCGGCAGTTCGCTCATTGCCTGGACGTAATACTGTTCAGCGCGTTCGATCTGGAATTCCATCAGGCGGCGGAAATTGTCCGAATAGCGTGCGTTGAGGATGTCGGCAGCGGTCACTTCAAAGCGCTGCAAATCGTCGATGGGCAGATAGATACGACCGATGCGCGCGTCTTCGCCGACGTCGCGGATGATGTTGGTGAGCTGGAAAGCTATGCCGAGGTCGTGCGCGTATTTCTGCGTCTTTCGATCCTGGTAGCCGAAAATTTCCGCGGCGAGCAGGCCAACGACACTGGCGACACGGTAGCAGTACAGCGACAGGGCCTTGAAATCGAGATAGCGTGATTGCTGCAAATCCATTTCCATGCCGTCGATGATTTCGAGCAGTTGCTCCTGTGGCAGGTTGAATTCGGCCAGCGCGGGGAGCAGGGCCTGGGTGACCGGATGTTCAGGCTTGCCGGCATAGAGTTTGGCGAGTTCCTGCCGCCACCAGATGAGTTTGGTCGCGGCAATGGATGGATCGAGGCATTCGTCGACAACATCGTCGACTTCCCGGCAGAAGGCATACAGCGCGGTGATCGCATGCCGCCGGTTGGGTGGCAGAAAAAGGAAGCTGTAGTAGAAGCTGGAACCGCTTTGGGCTGCTTTTTGTTGGCAGTATTCTTCGGGAGTCATTCGCAATCTCGGGTTTTTCTGGATTTACGTATTGTCAGGTTTGCCGAATTTTCACATAAACAGCGCACGGCTGCCCATGCGCAGCCAATCGGCAGGCCCAAGCAAAGGTCGATGGCGGAAAACGTCACCCCGCGCGCGGCGAATTTTTTCAAGAATGCGCAGCCCGCCCTGCACCGTGAACCGGATCTCCCAGCCCATGCGGCCCGGTAGCTGTTGAACCAGCGGCGCGCCGTCGAGCATCATGGCGCGTGCCCGGTCGGTCTGGAAATCAAGCAGGGCGGCCCATTCCGCGCTCCAGCGGCGATCTGCGATCTGCTGTTCGGTGACGCCAAAGCGCGCAAGCTCGGTTTGCGGCACGTAGACGCGGTCTTTTTGCCAGTCGAGGTCGATGTCCTGCCAGAAGTTGATCAGTTGCAGGGTGCTGCAGATGCAGTCTGAAC
>CAJAHZ010000420.1 GCA_903939665.1 uncultured Pseudomonadota bacterium
CGCGACAACTACCCCTTCTCGATGTTCGCCGTCCCGCGTGAAGAGGTGGTGCGCATTCACGCCTCCTCCGGAACGACCGGCAAACCAACCGTCGTCGGCTACACACAAAACGACATCGACATGTGGGCAACGCTGATGGCACGCTCGATCCATGCTGCCGGAGGGCGGCGCGGCGACATTGCGCACGTCGGCTACGGCTACGGCCTGTTCACCGGCGGCCTCGGCGCCCACTACGGCGCCGAGCGTCTTGGTTGCACGGTGATCCCGATGTCCGGCGGGCAGACGGAAAAGCAGGTTCAACTAATCATGGATTTTCAGCCGGACATCATCATGGTCACCCCGTCGTACATGCTCAACATCGCCGACGAATTCCGCCGCCAGGGGATCGACCCGACATCGACCGGACTGCGCATCGGCCTGTTTGGCGCAGAACCATGGACCGACCAGATGCGCCTGGAGATCGAACATACCTTCGGCATCGACGCAATTGACGTCTACGGACTTTCCGAAGTCATCGGCCCCGGGGTCGCCTGCGAATGCGTTGAGAGCAAAGACGGCCCGGTGCTATGGGAGGATCACTTCTACCCGGAAATCATCGACCCCAACACTGGTGAAGTGCTACCCGACGGCAGCCAGGGCGAACTGGTATTCACCTCGCTGACCAAGGAGGCATTGCCGGTCATCCGCTATCGCACCCGTGACCTCACCCGCCTGTTGCCACCCACTTCGCGCTCGATGCGGCGCATGGGCAAGATCACCGGCCGCTCCGACGACATGTTGATCATCCGTGGCGTTAACGTCTTCCCATCACAGATCGAGGAACTGATCCTCAAGCAGCCCAAACTCTCGCCGCATTATCTGATCGACGTCTGGCGCGACGGCCACCTCGACGCCGTCGCCGTCAACGTCGAACTGAAGCCGGAACACCGCTTCGCCTCGGCGGCAGAAAAGGAATATGTGGCGCACGACCTGCAGCACCACATCAAGTCCTACGTCGGCATCTCGACACAGGTACGCTTCGTCGAAATCGGCGGCATCGAACGCTCAGTCGGCAAAGCCCGCCGGGTGATCGATAAGCGCCCGCGCTGCTAAGCATCTTCGGCCCGCATGCAGTATCATTGGCCGTGGCCATGCCACGGCCATTTCCATTAGTGACGCCTAAACATGCAAGCATCACCCAAACTTTCTGCCGACATCATCATCCCACCCAAACGCAGCGGGGCGACCCTCTTCACCTCTGGTGAGGCGGTCGTCGCCATCGGCACATCCACGGGCGGCACACAGGCACTGGAAGTTGTGCTCAAGGCCCTGCCCGCCGAAGTAGCAGGCATTGTGATCGTTCAACACATGCCAGAGAAGTTCACCGCCACTTTTGCCGAACGCCTACACAGCACCTGTCGCATCGAAGTGCGTGAGGCAAGAAACGGCGACCGTGTAAAACCCGGCCTTGCATTGCTTGCACCGGGCGGCAAACACATGCTGATGAAACGCAACGGAGGCGGCTATTGTGTAGAAGTCGTCGACGGCCCGCCGGTCAGTCGGCACCGCCCCTCAGTCGACGTTCTCTTTCGCTCAGCGGCGCAATCGGCCGGCCCGAACGCGACCGGAATCATCATGACCGGCATGGGTGATGACGGCGCCATTGGCCTTAGGGAAATGTTCGACGCCGGCGCGCACACGGTCGCACAGGACGAAAGCTCCTGCGTGGTTTTCGGCATGCCAAAGGTCGCCATCGAACTGGGCGGAGTCAAGGTTGTTCTGCCGCTGACCCGTATTCACGAAGCCATCGTTGCCGCACGACTGCGCCAAGGCTCATAAAAAAACACCCCGCTCGTCACACTCCTGACGCGCCCCCTACTGACCGGTTGCACCACCTCGCCGTACGATGCTGACAAAACAGCATGGGTGCAGCTTGGCCCGAATAACAAAACCGCGTTGAGCGCGGCAGCAATTCGTTAAAACCCCTATAAATAACAAGGAAAATTCTCGTGTAACATGGAGATCATGGCGACCAAACGACCAAACGCTTAGTGGAGCAAAGCCATGAACGACAGCAGCGCCCCTTCCGGCGGCACACAATTTCAAGGTATTAGTGAAAACTTTCACTATCTCGCTTATCCGGCAAACCTTCTGGTCTGGGTGAGTGACGCCAAGGGCCTGTGCACCTTTGTCAGCCCGTCGTGGACGACATTTACCGGACGCAAATTATCAGAAGAATTGGGCAACGGATGGCTGGATCGCGTCCACGAAGATGACCGCGAGGCACTCGTCCTGGGGCTCGATAATGGCTGTCGCAGCAAAGCGGGCATGCAACAGCCGTTCCGCCTGATGTTCCGTTACCTGCGCGAAGATGGCATGTACCGCTGGTTGATGAGCCA
>CAJAHZ010000421.1 GCA_903939665.1 uncultured Pseudomonadota bacterium
GAGCAGGCGGATCGGCGTTGAAATAACATCGTTGGTGTGCAGGGTGGAGAGCACCATGTGCCCGGTGATGGCGGCACGCATGCCGATTTCAGCGGTCATCTGGTCGCGCATTTCGCCAACCAGAACAATGTCCGGGTCCTGGCGCAAAGCAGAACGCAAAACTCGCTCAAAGGAAAGATCGATTTTTTCGTGCACCTGCACCTGATTGATGCCGGGCAAGCGATACTCGACTGGATCTTCAACCGTGATAATTTTCTTTTCGGTGGTATTCAACTCGGAGAGTGCTGCATAGAGCGTCGTCGTTTTACCACTACCGGTCGGGCCAGTAACCAGAACCATGCCGCTCGGCCGACGGACTGCATGACGAAGGCGCTCAAGCGTACGCGCCGGCATATTGAGCCGATCAAGCCCGAGCAGGCCGGTATTCTGGTTGAGCAGTCGCATGACCACCGATTCACCGTATTGCGTCGGCATGGTCGAAATACGCACGTCAACCATGTTGTTGCGTATTTTGATCGCAAAGCGGCCATCCTGCGGCAAGCGCTTTTCTGAAATATCGAGCCCCGACATTAGCTTCAGGCGCAGCGAGAGGGCCGATGATATCTTGGCATCTGCCTCCATCTGCACATGCAGGACGCCGTCGATACGGAAGCGAACCCGTAGAGAGCGTTCCTGAGGCTCGATGTGAATATCGGAAGCACGCGAACGCATCGCTTCTTCAAACACAGTCTGCAGCAACTTGACGACAGGCGCCTCTTCAGCGCCGGTGGCTGTGCCAAGCAAATCGCCAAACTCGACCGGCACGTCGCCCAAGTCGGCCGTCAGCTCCTTGGCCAGACCGGAGATTTCTGCGGTACGTTGATAGACGCGATCAACCAGAGCCAAAAGCTGGGTCTCGGTCACGACGGCCAGATCAAGATCCCGTCTGACGATACGGGCGATTTCGTCATAAGCCTGCAAATCGGTCGGGTCGACAAAGCCAATGCGCAGTTTGCCATCAACTTCTTCGAGCACGATGGCGCGGAAACGCCGCGCCTGCGCCTCAGGCAGCAGGCGAATCAGTTCGGGCTTGGGATTGAAATGCTTGAGATCGACAAAGGGAATGCGCAACTGCTTGGCGAGCGCCTGCGAAATCGCCTCTTCCGTAACGAAGGAGCTTTCGACGACAATACGCCCGAGCTTGCGACCGCTGCGTTTTTGCTCGTCGAGCGCGAATTTGAGTTGCTCGTCGGTAAGCAACCCTTGTTGAATCAGCAGATCGCCGAGGCGAATTTTTTCTGGCCGAGCCATTCAAGCTCCAGTAACTTTACAGGTAACTACGCTAATCGCCTGATTCTAGCGGATTGTGCAAGAAATTAAACCGTTTTATTGGAACAGACAAGTGCCCGCAGTCGTTTTGTACCAACCCGAGATTCCGCCCAACACGGGCAACGTGATCCGCCTGTGTGCCAATACGGGCGCCGAACTTCATCTTGTTGAACCGCTTGGTTTTGGCTGGGAGGACAAGGCGCTGAAACGCGCCGGACTCGATTACCACGAATTCGCCCGCGTCTTTCGCCACCCCGACTGGGCTGCGTGCAAGGCGGCGCTGGTGGCTCGCCGCTTCTTTGCAATGACGACGCGTGGCGGCGTGCGCCATGACACGCAGGCATTTCGCGACGACGATGTATTTGTTTTCGGCTGCGAAACAAGTGGCTTGCCAGCCGAGGTGATGGCCGAATTTCCGGAAACTCAGCGGCTACGCCTGCCGATGCTGCCCGGACAGCGCAGCCTGAATCTTTCAAATGCGGTGGCGGTGACGGTGTTTGAGGCGTGGCGGCAGCGGGGATTTGCCGGCGGGGTTTAGTCAAAAAACAAAAGCGAACCACCAAGACACCAAGATCACCAAGTTACACCAAGGAAATCAAATTCAGCCGTTGTCTTTCTTGGTGAATCTTTGTGCACTTGGTGCCTTGGTGGTTATGTTTTGGCTCTTGCTTTTGTGCTTTACGTCTCGCTCTTCGGGTCGCGGCTGAGCAATTTTTCAACCGCAGCCGCCGCCGGCTCGTTGCGATGGAGGATGGCATCGACGGCTTGCGTGATCGGCATGTCGATGCCGAGTTGCGTGGCCAGGCGCGCAACTTCGCGCGCCGTGCTGACGCCCTCGGCTACATGGCCAAGGTCAGCAAGGATTTGCGGCAGCGTCTTGCCCGCCGCCAGCGCCAGGCCGACGCGCCGGTTGCGCGACAGATCGCCGGTGCAGGTGAGAATCAGATCGCCCATGCCGGCCAGACCCATGAAGGTCTGCGGCTTGCCGCCCAAGGCTGCGCCGAGTCGGGCGATTTCGGCCAGGCCGCGCGTGATCAGCGCGGCACGGGCATTGAGCCCCAGGCCCAAACCATCGCAGATGCCGGTGGCGATGGCCATCACGTTCTTTACCGCCCCGCCGACTTCGACGCCCGGCAAGTCATCATTGGCGTAGATGCGCAGGCGCGGGCTGTGCAGTGCGAGCGCCGTGGCATGGGCGAATTCGGCATGATTGGCGGCAAGTGAAACGGCGGTCGGCAGGCCCTGCGCGACCTCTTCGGCAAAGCTGGGGCCGGACAGCGCGCCGCACAGCGCTTGCGCGCCAAGCTCTTCGGCAACAATCTGGTGCGGCAGCCTGGCGGTTTCGGCCTCCAGGCCCTTGCAAACCCAGACCAGCGGCTTGACCAGCCCGGTATCGCGCAAACGGATCAGGGTCGGGCGCAATCCGGCAAGCGGCGTGGCCAGCACCAGCAATTCGGCGTCGGCTACCGCCGTGTTGAAATCAGCACCGATCAGCAACGCATCGGGCAACCGATAGCCGGGGAGAAAGCGTCGGTTCTCGCGCTCCGTCTGCATTGTCTCGGTGACATCGTCCTCGCGGGTCCACAAGGTAACGCGGTGCCGCGCACTGAAGGCGATGGCCAGTGCCGTACCCCAGGCGCCGGCGGCGATTACGGTGAGATTCATCGAAGGCGATTTCCATTGACCATTGGGTCTCAATGGCCCCAGACCTGATTGGCTCGGACGAAACCACTTTGCCCGTCGCGGTGGCGCACCTTGATCCAGCCGCCCTGCCCCATTTCGACATAATCAAGCGAAACGTTCTTCTCTGCTTCGAAGACCACCGGCGCCGCATCGTCGGCATTCTGCCGAACCTCGGCGCGGCTGGCGATGACGATCAGCGAACGCCGCTCGGAGAGATTCTTCTTTTCGATCCACGCCAGCCCACCTTCGGAATCGCGGACCTTGATCCAGCCCTCAAGACTGACAACGGCCTCGACCGGCGTGTCGCGCTTGATGACGAACAGCTTGCTCCCCTTCTGCGAGGGCGCGTCGTAGAGCACTGCCGGCAATTCGACGGTGCGAAATTCGACAGCCCATGCCGGCAGCGCCAGGCCTATGGCGAACAGCAGGGCAAGCAGTCGCGTCATCATTTGCTCCTTTACTGGATCGAAGCCTCGGGCGGAACGCCTTGCTGTTCCTGCGCCTGACGCGTGGCATACAGCCCCTCGAAATTGACCGGCTGCAAAATCACCGGAGCAAAGCCAGCGCGGCTCACCGTATCGGAGACAACTTCGCGGGCATAGGGGAAAAGGATGTTCGGACAAGCGATCGAGAGCAGCGGCTCCATATTTTCGTCAGGCACATTGAGGATACGGAAAATGCCAGCCTGCCCGACTTCAACCAGAAAAACGGTTTTTTCTTCAATCTTGGCAGTGACGGTAACGGTCAACGCCACTTCGTAGACGCCGTCGCCCAGCCCCTGAGCTTTGGTCTGCAACTGAATATTGACGTTGGGAGACTCCCGCTCGAGGTAAATCTGCGGCGCGTTCGGCACTTCAACCGAAAGGTCCTTGAGGTAAAGTTTTTCGATGCTGAATTGCGGGGCTTCTTGTTCGCTCATGATGTCTTCTTGGCTAATGGATCGTTAAGGGAAATATTTCGGTGTTATCCGTTGCTCGCGCCGGCCAGCAGCGGCTCAAGTTTGCCCGCATGATCGAGGGCGACAAGGTCATCGCAACCGCCGACATAAGTGTCGCCGATGTAGATTTGCGGAACGGTGCGCCTGCCGGTTCTATGCATCATCTCGTCACGACGAGCCGGATCAAGGTCGATGCGCACTTTTTCGATTTCCGCCACGCCGCGCGCGCGCAACAGTTGCTCGGCGCGGACGCAGTAAGGGCAGATGGCCGTCGAGTACATTAAAACCCGTATCGTCGGGCCCAAGGGCTCGCTCACTTCTTGGTGCCCTTCTTGATCGGCAAACCGGCCTGAACCCAGGATTCGATGCCGCCATCAAGACTATGCACTTTGGCAAACCCGAGCTTGGCAAGTCGCGTGCAAGCGCCGGATGACCGTGGCCCGGTCTGACAGATCAGGATCAGGGGCTGGTCCTTCAGTTTTTCCAGCTCACCGATTCGCTCTTCGAGCTGACCCGCAGGAATATTTCGCGAGTCCGCCAGATGGCCGGCAGCATACTCAGCCGGCTCACGCACATCGATGACCTGCGCGTCTTCCCGGTTAATCAACAGGGTCGCCTGAGTCGTGCTCAGGGATCTTGCGCCGCCGGTGCTGCGAAAGGTTGTGGATAAAAGCATGGCGCCGCTAAAGACGGCGATGGCCACCAGATAAATATTTTGTTGAATGAATTCCAAACGAGACTCCAAAAACGGGCAGGACTAAAAATGACAAAACCAGACAAAACGAAGCGGGAAGAGCGATCGGACAGACCAATTGCAACTTATTCGCCGCAAAAAACCTCGCGCATCATGCCGATCAGTTGCAAGGTACGGGCGTCGCCAACGCGATAGTAGACACGGTTGGCATCCTTGCGCGTCAGCAGCACGCCTTTTTCACGCAGAATCGCCAAGTGCTGGGAGATATTGCTTTGTGAGGTGCCCACCGCTTCGACAATCTCCTGAACGCAAGCCTCCTGATCGCCCACCACGCAAAGAATTTTCAGGCGCAGCGGATGCGATATCGACTTGAGCGCACGTGCCGCCTGCTCGATGTGCTCTTGCTTGTCGATGAGACTGGTCTGGATGGCCACTATCCGTAAGGCTCGTTAAGTATAAAGATTCATTATAAAATAATTCCTTGCCCCAGGGTGCGTTCCGGCAGCCGTCGGAATTCGCCGAAGAACACCCGTAACTTCACCAACCAACAGCCGCCCATCATGAAAAAAATCGTTCTGCTCCGCCACGGTGAGTCCACCTGGAACAAGGAAAACCGCTTCACCGGCTGGACCGATGTCGACCTCACCGAGCAGGGACTGGCTGAAGCGAAAACAGCCGGCCAACTGATGAAAGAGGCTGGTTTCGAATTCGACATCGCTTTCAGCTCGGTGCTCAAACGCGCCATGCGCACGCTGTGGATCGCGCTCGAGGAAATGGATCGCCTGTGGATACCGATACAGCGCTCATGGCGACTCAACGAACGCCACTACGGCGCGCTGCAAGGTCTCAACAAAGCCGAAACGGCAGCAAAGTATGGTGATGCGCAAGTACTGACCTGGCGCCGCAGTTATGATACACCGCCGCCCGAACTGGCCTTCGACGACCCCCGCCACCCGCGCTTTGATGCCCGCTACGGCGCGGATTTCACCGGTATCGCGGCCGAGCATTTGCCGAAAACCGAATGCCTGAAGGACACGGTGGCACGCTTCGTCCCCTACTGGGAAGACACCATCGCGCCGGTCGTCAAATCCGGCAAGAGCGTGATCGTCGCGGCGCACGGCAACAGCATCCGCGCGCTGATCAAGTACCTCGACAACATCTCCGACGAAGACATCGTCAACCTCAACATCCCGACCGGTATCCCGCTCGTCTATGAGTTCACTGACGACATGAAACCGATCCGCAGCTACTACCTGGGTGATGAGGAAGCGGCAAAAGCCGCAGCAGCAGCCGTTGCCAATCAAGCCAGGGGCAAGTAAGCCTGTGGTCAAGGCATGAACTTCCAACGCCGAGGCGCGGAGGCACAGAGGGAACGCAGAGAAAAACAAAAATCGCAGA
>CAJAHZ010000422.1 GCA_903939665.1 uncultured Pseudomonadota bacterium
AAATCATCCTGACGTTCACCGATGACGGCGCGGGCCTCGACTTTGAGCGAATTCGTGCGCGCGGCATCGCTGCCGGCTTGCTGGGTTCCGAGGAGGAAGCCAGCAGTGATCGCCTGGTTGATTTGATTTTCACGCCGGGCTTCTCAACAGCATCCGAACTTTCACAAGTTTCCGGTCGCGGCGTCGGCATGGACGTTGTAAAAACCGAAGTGACCGGCCTTGGCGGCCGCATCGAGGTTGTTTCAACGCCGGGACAGGGCACCTCCTTCCGTCTCTACATTCCGCTGACGCTTGCCGTTACCCAGGCCGTGCTGGTGCGAACCGGCACCCGGATGTACGCCATTCCCTCGGTAATGATCGAACAGGTGCTGGATCTGAAGGATGCCGCGCTGGCTCGAATTCGCGATGCGGGCGCCGCCGAATGGATGGGCAACCACTACCCGTTCAATTTCCTGCCGCACCTGCTTGGCGAGACGCAGGCACTGCCGGAAATGCATCGCTCCTACTGGGTGCTGTTGCTGCGCAGCGGTACCCAACGCATCGCCGTGCAGGTCGACGAACTGCGGGGAAATCAGGAAGTCGTGGTCAAGAACATCGGGCCACAGTTAGCGCGTGTGATCGGCATCGATGGCGCGACGGTGCTTGGCAACGGCCAGGTGGTACTGATTCTGAACCCGGTCGCGCTGACCAGCCACGCGCCGACTGTCGCGTTCGCCACGCCGATTCCCACCTTGCAGGCAACTGCCGCCGCCGGCGACACGACGGCCACCTTGCCGACCGTCATGGTGGTCGACGATTCGCTTACCGTGCGCAAGATCACCGGGCGCTTGCTGTCACGTGAAGGCTACCAGGTGCTTACCGCCAAGGACGGCGTCGACGCGCTTGAGCAATTGCTCGACGTGCTTCCCGACGTACTGCTCGTCGACATCGAAATGCCGCGCATGGACGGCTTCGACTTCACGCGCAACGTTCGTGCCGATGCGCGCCTGAAGGGCATTCCAATCATCATGATCACTTCGCGAACAGCCGACAAGCATCGTAACTACGCAATGGAAATCGGCGTAAACCAGTACCTCGGGAAACCGTATCAGGAAGAAGAACTGCTGGCGCTCATCGCTGACTACGTCAAACAGCAGCGTCAGGCCTGACCACGGCATAACGCTGCAGCGTCCGGCGCCTCGCCTCGTCATGCTCGACGAGTGGCGCCGGCGTATCCCGCCCGACCAGCACCCCGCAAGTAGATTGCTCTGCGCTGCTCATGCGCCACGGCGCATGAATATGTTTTTGCGGAACGCCGGCAAGTTCCGGCAGATAGTGACGGATGAACTCGCCGTCCGGGTCGAAGCGCTCTGATTGCGCCACCGGATTGAATATTCGGAAATAAGGCTGCGCATCGCAACCGGTCGACGCCGCCCACTGCCACCCCCCGTTATTGGCTGCCAGATCAAAGTCAATGAGTTGCCTGGCAAACCATGCCTCGCCACGTCGCCAGTCGATGCCCAAATCCTTGGTCAGAAATGATGCGACAACCATGCGCAAGCGATTGTGCATGTAGCCCGTCGTATTCAACTGCCGCATCGCGGCATCGACCAGGGGATAGCCGGTAAGGCCAGCGCACCAGGAAGAAAAAGCGTGGTCGGCGCCGATCCCTTCCTCCCACGCGATCGCGTCATATTTTGCTTTGAACGAACGCGCCACGACATGGGGAAAGCGATCGAGAATCATCGCGTAGAAATCGCGCCAGATCAGCTCGGCCAGCCAGGTCAGCGCCCCTTCGTTGTCGCGCAACGCACCGGCGGCGATGGCCCGACGGGTCAGTTCGCGAATCGAGGCAGTGCCAAAGCGCAGATGAACCGAAAGATACGACCCGCCCTTTAAGGCAGGAAAGTCGCGCTGTTCCTTGTAACAGGCAATGCGCCCTGAAAAATCGTCAAGCAACGCTTGTGCGCCGGACATTCCCGGAACGACGCCAACCTGCAGCAAATCAGTCGGTGAAAAGCCAATATCCGCCAACGAAGGGATGCCGACAGCCAGAGGCGACGTCGCCAGACAGCCGCCTGCCGCATCGTGTGCCTGCACATCATCTGCCGTCAGTCGCTTAAGCCAGGCGTTCCTGTAGGGGGTAAAGACGGTATAGGGCCGCCCGGCCAACGTCAGCACCTCCGGCCCGTCGAAAACAACCTGGTCTTTGAACGATTCAAAGCCGATCCCTACTGCTTCAAGCGCCGTCGCGGCCACCGTATCGCGCAACTTGCTTTGCGGCTCGTAGTCGCGGTTAGCAAACACCGCATCCACACGCAACTGCTGCGCCAACCGGGGAATTTCCGTTGAAGCGCGTCCGTGCCGGACGATCAGGCCCCCGCCCCGTCGTCCCAAGGCCACATCAAGCTGAAGCAGCGAAGCGCGAATAAAATCGACTCGGCGGTCAATCCGCGACGGCAAGGCATCGAGAATCTCCCGGTCGAAAACAAAAGCGCAATAAACGCGTCGTGCCCGCCGCAGCGCTTCGGCCAAGGCGAGATGGTCGGTATCGCGCAAATCGCGCCGGAACCAGACAAGGGCAGAATCAAGCATGGACAAATATTACCCGCCTAAACTTTGTATCGGTTGCCGTCGGCGATTAAAATGACGGTATGCAAAGCGTCAATCTGACTGATCACTTCCTCATCGCCATGCCCGCAATGGCTGATCCGTATTTTTCGCGAGCCCTTGTTTATATCGCCGAACACAATGACCAAGGCGCGCTCGGCGTGATCGTCAATCGACCGATTGACATGAGCTTGGCAACGCTCTTCGAGAAAATTGACGTGCCGCTTGAAGCTGACGGTTTTGCTGATCTGCCGGTGTTTTTTGGTGGGCCGGTACAAACCGACCGCGGCTTCGTACTGCATCGACCGATCGGTGAATGGCAATCGACACTCGCGGTCAACCAGCATATCGGCCTCACCAGTTCGCGAGATGTGCTGCAGGCAGTAGCGCGCGAAGGCCGTCCGCAGGATGTCATGGTGACGCTCGGTTACTCGGGCTGGTCAGCCGGCCAGCTTGAGCAGGAACTGGCGCAAAACGCCTGGCTGACCGTACCCGCCGAACCCCGTATTCTCTTCGACCTGCCCTTCGAAGAACGGCTCGCTTCGGCAATGGAAACGCTCGGCATCGACTTCACCCACCTCGCCGAAAACGCCGGACATGCCTGAAGCAACGCCAACGACTCGCCTGACCGGCACGGTGCTCGCCTTCGATTTCGGCGAGAAGCGCATCGGCGTGGCCGTTGGCGAATCGCTGCT
>CAJAHZ010000423.1 GCA_903939665.1 uncultured Pseudomonadota bacterium
CGTCGATTTGCCCGAGCCGCCTTTCGGGTTGGCAATCAGAAAGGATTTCACTTGGCAGGCTCCTGCTTTGCCACTGCGTCGAGACTGCGCAATTTATGGCGCACGAAATTGATGTGCTCGCGCAAGGTGTAAAGCAGATCGGTAAAGGCGAGAGGAATATTGCGCGTGTTGGCCTCTTCTTCGATGCGGTCGAGCCGCGCAAGATATTCGGCGCGACAGGTCGGATCATAATGCTGGCGCAGGTCGTTTTCGAGAAATTTGAGGTCGCCGTAGCAACGGAATATCTTCGAACGAACGCGCCAGGTGTAGATCGCCGGCGCAATGCGCAGGAGGGGCAGCAGCAGGGCAAACAGGGGCAGCAGCATGACGAACAGGCGCTCGACGAGAACGGCAATCCAGAACGGCAGATAGCGTTGCAAGAAGGGGGTTCCCGACTTGTAATGGCGCTCGGCGTCGGGCGAGAGCTCGTAGCTGTGATCCCGGTAGGCCGGGAACTCGCCGGCCTTCTGGAAGAAGCCGCTCTTGCCATGCACCTCGCTGGCCGCTTGCAACAAAAGGCTGGCCAGCGCCGGATGCAGGTCATCCCTGACGATCAGATTGGCGGTCGTCGCCAGCATCGCCGTATCGCGTGGCGGCGTATCGCGCACCAGATCAACCGCGCCGTGCGGCAGAACGATCTTGGTCAGGAAGGGGAAACGTCGGGCATAGGCTTCAGACTGGCTGAAGCTCATCACGTGCACGCCCGGCGAACGCAACAGCACCTGGACGACCGGCGCTTCGGGAGCCGCAATAATGAACGCTGCATCGATCGTCCCCTGCTGCAGCGCTTCCGCCGCATCGAGTCCGGCAATCGGCAGGATGTGCTTGCCGTTCAGCTGCATTTCGTTGGCTTCGAGCAATTGCACCGCCAGACCTCGAATTCCGCTGCCTTCGGCGCCGACGGCAATGCGCTTGCCGTCCAGTTGATGCAGGCGACTGACCGCCTGCGCGCCACGATAGAACACCCACACCGGCTCGTAATACACACTGCCGAGCGACAACGGCAAGTTCTCGTCGCCGCTATCCGGCGGCAGCAAGGAGCCGCCCTGAACAAAGCCGACGTCCGCTTCGCCCTTGCGGATACGCTGCAGATTCTCAATCGAGCCGGAGGAGGTTTTTACCTCAAGCGTTACACCGCTGCGCGCCAGAATTTCCGCGTAGCGTTTGGCAAAAGGGTAATAGGCGCCATTCTCGCTGCCCGTCGTGATCGTCAGATGACGCGGCGGTGCCGGCTGGACAAACTGGTAAGCAATGGCAAAGCCGATCCCCGTAACCAGGATGATCGGCCAAGCGGTCGCCAGCAGATCGCGCAAGGAAAGCAATCCGGAACGAAATTTGGCCATCACGGTAGAAGGATCGTCGAGCCAGTGGTTTTGCGCGCTTCGAGGTCGCGATGCGCGGTGGCCGCATCAGACAATGGGTAAGTCTGATTGACCTCGATTTTCACCTTGCCGGCGGTGACCATGTCGAACAACTCGGCACCGAGCGCCAGCAACTCGTCGCGCTTGGCGGTGTAGTGCATCAGCGTCGGTCGGGTGATGAAAATAGAGCCTTTTTGTGAGAGCAGGATCGGATCAAAAGGGGCGACCGGCCCCGAGGCATTGCCGAAGCTGACCATCATGCCGCGAACGCGCAGGCTATCGAGCGACCCCATGAAGGTATCCTTGCCGACGCCATCGTAGACCACCGCTACACCTTCGCCGCCGGTAATCTCGCGCACGCGCCTGGCAACGTCTTCCCGCGAGTAATAGATGATATGGTCGCAGCCATGAGCAGTCGCCAGCGCCGCCTTGGCTTCGCTGGAAACCGTGCCGATCACCGTGGCGCCGAGCGCCTTGGCCCACTGGCTGGCGATCAGCCCGACACCGCCGGCAGCGGCATGGATCAATACGGCGTCACCGGGCTGCACGCAATACGTCCGGCGCAGGAGGTAAGCGCTGGTCAGGCCCTGCAGCATCATTGCCGCGCCGGTGCGAAAATCGAGGCTGTCGGGCATTTTCAGCAACCGGTCAGCCGGCAGGCAGCGTACCTGGCTGTAGGCACCCACCGGACCACCGGCATAGGCAACGCGATCGCCGGGGCGCAGATCCGTCACCCCCGTACCAACGGCCTCGACCACTCCGGCCCCCTCCAGACCGAGCCCGGCGGGTAAAGGCAAAGGATACAAGCCGGTGCGATGATAGACGTCGATAAAGTTCAGGCCGACCGCCTCATGCCGCACGCGCGCCTCGCCGGGCGCCGGGTCGCCGACAGCAACCTCTTCCCAGCGCATGAGTTCGGGGCCGCCGGTTTGATGAATACGAATGGCAAATGGCATGACTGTCTCCTGAGCGCTTAATGGCGGATAGTTTAACGCCAGCTTGCGGCGTGGACTAGCGATTGTCGTTGCCGTGCAGGCTAGACCGGCGTCAGCTTGGCGTACTCAAGCGCCAGCCATTTCATCCCGCTCCTGCCGAAATTCACCTGGACCCGCGCCTCCGGCCCACGGCCTTCGGCGGCAACGATGACCCCCATGCCAAACTTGGCATGTTGCACGTTCTGCCCGATGCGCAGGCCGTTGGCCGAGGTTTGAACGTCGGCAGCCGCTTGCGCGGCTGCCGGGCGCGCAGGCGCCGTTGCTGTATAAGCCGGCGCGCGGTTGATCTTGCGCAGTAGCGCTTCGGGCAATTCTTCAAGAAACGCCGATGGCAGGCAATAGCGTGTCTGGCCGTGCAGCATGCGCGTCTGGGCGTGGCTCAGGTAAAGGCGCTGACGCGCACGGGTGACGGCGACGTACATCAGACGCCGCTCTTCCTCCAGGCCTTCGCGCTCCTGCGAGGCGTTGTCATGCGGAAACAGCCCCTGCTCCAGCCCGGTAATGAAGACCACGTCGAATTCCAGCCCCTTGGCGGCATGCACGGTCATCAACTGAACCGCCTCCTGCCCCTCGCCGGCCTGATGTTCGCCGGCTTCGAGCGAGGCATGCGCGAGAAAGGAGGCCAGCGGACCGGCATCGCCATTATTGACGATGGTGTCGCTTTCTTCCTGCAGGAAGTTGGTCGCCGCGTTGATCAACTCGTCGAGGTTCTCGACGCGCTCCTGCCCCTCTTTTTCACCGAGATAGTGCTGGCGCAGGCCGCTTTTTTCAATGATGTGATCGATGACTTCGGGCAAAGGGAGATTAGCCGTTTCGCTGCGCAGCGCTTCAATCAGACGAATGAAGGCGCCAACCGAGGTTCCCGCCTTGCCGCCAAGGCTGGCCGCCGCGTTATACAGACTCGAGTTGGCGCGATGCGCTGCCTCCTGCAATTGTTCAACGCTGCGACTGCCGATGCCGCGCGTCGGAAAATTGACGACGCGGGCAAATGCCGTGTCGTCATCCGAGTTGGCAATCAGCCGCAGGTAAGCCAGCGCGTGCTTGATCTCCTGCCGGTCGAAGAAGCGCAACCCACCATAGACCTTGTAAGGCACGGCTTGCGTGAACAGTTGATGTTCGAGCACGCGCGACTGAGCGTTGGAACGGTAGAGCAGGGCAATCTGGGTGCGCGGAATGCCTTCGCGCACGAGTTCGCGGATTTCCTCGACGACGAAACGCGCTTCGTCGATATCCGAAAACCCTTCAAAAACACGAATTGGCTCACCGGCGCCGGCGTCGGTCCACAAATTTTTGCCCAGACGGCCCCGATTGTTCTTGATCAGCGCATTGGCCGCATCGAGGATATTGCCGTGCGAGCGGTAGTTCTGCTCAAGGCGGATGACATTCTGCACCGCGAATTCACGCTCCAGATCGCGCATATTGCCGACCTCGGCACCGCGAAAAGCGTAAATCGACTGATCATCATCACCAACGGCAAACAGGCTGGCGCCGGCCAGCCCGGGCGCCTCCCGGTTTTGCAGATCGCGTCCGGCGAGCAATTTCAGCCAGGCGTATTGCAGGCGGTTGGTATCCTGGAACTCATCCACCAGAATGTGCCGGAAACGCTCCTGATAGTGCCTGCAAAGCGGCTCGTTGCGGCGCAGCAATTCATACGACCGCAACAACAACTCGGCGAAATCGACCACCCCCTCACGCTGACACTGAGTCTCGTATTCAGCGTAAAGGCCGACGCGGCGGCTGGTGTATTCGTCGTAAGCCTCGGCTTGCGCGGCGCGGATACCCTGTTCCTTGTGGGCATTGATGAAGCTGGCCAGTTCGCGCGGCGGAAATTTCTCGTCGTCCACGTTGAGATTTTTCAGCAGCCGCTTGATCGCCGCCAGTTGATCGGACGAATCGAGTATTTGAAACAACGCCGGCAAGCCGGCCTCGCGGTAGTGCGCACGCAGGAAACGGTTGCACAGCCCGTGAAAGGTACCAATCCACATGCCGCGTGTATTGATCGGCAACATCGCCGCCAGGCGCGCCTGCATCTCCTTCGCCGCCTTGTTGGTAAAGGTAACGGCGAGGATGCCATGCGGGCCGACCTGCCCGGTCGAAATCAGCCAGGCGATGCGCGTAGTGAGCACTCGCGTCTTGCCACTGCCAGCCCCGGCGAGGATCAGCGCATGCTGTGGCGGCAAGGTAACGGCGGCTAGCTGCGGCGGATTGAGATTGGCGAGCAAATCAGACATGGATCAAGGTTTTCACAGAAAGGAATGCGGATTATAGCGAGCGCGGCGTCATCGACGGGACGCTGTTGCGCCTGTACAACGTCACGAACGGTGCAGTTACAAAAATTAGACAAAAGAATCTAATTTTCCACAGAGACACGAACTATAATCCGTGCTGCACTGCAACATAAAGAGAGCTCATGAGGCTTGTTTCCAGTGCGTGGCTACCGCCAGATAACAAGGAGTAACAGCATGAAAGCACCGAAAATACTACCGTGGATCGCCCACAAAGCCGGCATCAGCGAAGCGCTTGCGCTCAAGCTGTGGCGCCGTGCCGCCGGAGAAGCCGAAGAGTTAACCGGTTGCTGCAACAGTTCGGACTATTACCGTCTGGCTGTTGAACGTTTCATTGACCTCGCGGAAACCGAGGGCGAAAAATGCGCCGAACGCGACCCGCTGGCCTGTCCGCTATCCTCGCCAAAGGTCAGCTGGATGTGGCGCCATCAGAACCGGATGTCGCAACTGAACCTTCTCGCGGCGCAAAGCACCTATCGCCTGTGGCAGTCTAACTGGGACAGCTTCGTCACCCCGCAAAGGCAGGCCGCCTGATCTACGGCGTTCGGACGACGCGAGGCGTCGCCCGAACCCGTGCTTAGTGCTTAGTAACGGGTGACGACCGGTGCAGCAAGCTCCAGCGGCTGTACGAGCAAGGCTGCCAGCGCTTCTGCCTCGGCCTTCGTTGGCAATTGCGTCACGCGAATGGAATAACGATAGAGACCGCCCTCTACGGCGCGCGGCTTGATCCGCACCCCGTAGCCGGCAGCGCGGGCACGATCGTAAAACGCCAGCGCTTCTTCCTCGCCATCAACGGTCGCCAATTCAAGCTTCCATTGCCCGCCGCGCCGGGCGTAACCGCTGCCTGGCCGCACTTCGGTCTGCGCCGCCCACAATTGAAGCTGGCCAGCGTCAACCTTGTCGATAGGCTGCGGTGAAAAACCCTTGGGGGCAACATAAAAGCTCAGCGGTTCGCTCATCTCGCGTGCTTCATCCAGCGGATGCAGGACCGTAATCCGGCCCTCCAGCAAGCAGACAAGATCCCGCTCATTATCGGAACGCCCCCACAAGTCGGTGCCGCGAATCCCCGCAGTGATGGTCGCGATGCGCACATTGATTGCGCGCTTCTGATGCAGCTTGGAAAATACGCCCGTGGTAAAACGGAAAGCACCCTGTGCCACATCAAGCGCCGCCGTAAACACCTGATTTTCACGACGACCGAGAGCGTTCAGGTCAAGCTGCGCATTTTCCCCGAGTTTGACCGCACTGCCCTCCGCCAGTTTGACGACCACTCGCGCATCAGCGCCGGTCAGCACGCGATCGTGGTTGCGCAAGGACTGTCCTGGCACCAGCGGTTCCCGCACCCCCTTGCGCTCGACCCAGGCCGGCATTTGCACGCTGTCGACCACGGCGTAGGATGCGCCGGATTGCGGTGCCGCCTGGGCCAGTAGTCCCCAAGCCAGAAAACATCCCCCAAACAGCACACGCCCGCGTTGCAAGTTCATTGGCCAGCCCCTTTTTTGATAATTCCGACCAATTCTAGCATTGCAGACAGCGCCGATTGGCGTTTGCGATGCCCGCCGCTTAGCGAACGGGGGTGCCCGGCGCGACAACGGACCGCAAGGCTTCCTCGGGCCGTGCTTCGCTGCTGGTCTGGCCAACTTCTGTCGTTCTGACATTGACGCCGCCGCCAGCGATAAAAAGTTCGATGGCGAGCTTGTCGCCACGACTGATGGCAGCGATATATTGGCTCTGATCGAAATACTGCAGCCCCATCGCCGTCAACTCTTTGCGCGCCTCGATGGCCGACAAGCGAGTCGGCGCACTGATCGAAGCAGGGACGGGTGCCGGCGGCACAGCACGTTCGAGTTGCGGCGTTAGCGCGGCAGCGGCGATTGGTGCGGGAGGAGGAAGAACGATGGGCGCAACGACCGGCATCGGCACAGGCGGCGTTACGGCCACGACGGGGGCAGGCGTTGCCGCCGCCTCGGGCACGGCGATACCCTTCCGGCGCGGAATCCTGTCCGCATCAAGCAGGTTTTCGATGCGGGCAAACACCTCAAAGCGTGAGAACGGCTTTTTCATGAAATCATCGGCACCTATCCGGTTACCGTAAAACTGCTCGGTGGCGTGCTCGTTGCCGCTGATCATGATGACCGGAATATGCTGCATCAGCGGATCCTTGCGAATCACGCGCAGCGCGCTAAAGCCGTTCATGCCGGGCAAGATGATATCGAGAAAAATCAGATGCGGTCGTTCCTGCCGAATCAATTCAATGCCTTGCTCTGCATCGAGCGCTTCCAGCGTCGTATAGCCGGCCGAACGCAATACTTTTTTGAGCGCCGCGATAATCGTCGGCGAATCGTCAATGATCAGCGCGCGCGCGCCCCGGCGAGCATTGATCCGCTTTCTGATGCGCCGCTCGACCGCCTGAGGCACGCCCCCTGCCGCCGGTTTCACTGCGGAATCAGCAACTTTTGCCTGGACAACTTCATCCTTCTTGGGCGTTGTCCAAAGCCGTTTGAAGAAACTCATGATCGTGCCTTTTCGCTAATAGGGGGCATCCGGCGATTCCGCTGCCTCTGCTGCTCGTACCCACGATTCTGCATGAGCGGCACGCTAAAGACAAAACAAAAACTCATCAGGCCGGAATTCTCTGGTCCGGCGCACAGGCGCGCCGACAAACACGCATTCCGCACGCCGGCTCGACGCGCCAAACCGCGTATAATCCTCGGTTTAGCTCATTTTTTGATCGTTACCGGCCATGCAGGAAAAATACCAACCCGCGGATATCGAACTCGCCGCCCAGGACCACTGGAACAAGACCGGCGCAGCACGCGCCATTGAAGACCTCAGCAAACCCAAGTATTACTGCCTGTCTATGTTTCCCTACCCCTCGGGCAAGCTGCACATGGGGCACGTGCGCAACTACACGATCGGCGACGTACTGGCACGGTTTCACCGGATGCAGGGCTTCAACGTCATGCAACCGATGGGCTGGGACGCTTTCGGCATGCCGGCCGAGAATGCCGCAATCCAGAACAAGGTGCCGCCGGCGCAGTGGACCTACGCCAACATCGAGTACATGAAGGGGCAGCTCAAGCGCCTCGGCTTTGCCATCGACTGGGAGCGCGAGCTCGCCACCTGCAAGCCCGACTACTACCGCTGGGAACAGTGGTTATTCACCCGCCTTTACGAAAAAGGCCTGGTCTACAAGCGCCTCGGTACAGTGAACTGGGACCCGGTCGACCACACGGTACTCGCCAACGAACAGGTCATCGACGGTCGCGGCTGGCGTTCGGGCGCGCTGATCGAAAAACGCGAAATCCCGATGTATTACATGAAGATCACCGCCTACGCCGACGAACTGCTGGCCGGCCTCGACCAGCTTGGCGGCTGGCCGGAGCAGGTCAAGCTGATGCAGAAGAACTGGATCGGCAAGAGCTTCGGCTGTGAAGTGAGCTTCCCCTACGATGCCGCGTCGATTGGCCGTGACGGCACACTCAAGGTGTTCACCACCCGCCCCGACACGCTGATGGGCGCAACCTACGTCGCCGTCGCGGCCGAGCACGCACTGGCGACCCAGGCAGCTACCGGCAACCCGGAATTGCAAGCTTTCATCGAGGAATGCAGGCGCGGCGGCGTCGCCGAGGCCGACATGGCGACGATGGAAAAGAAAGGCCTGCCGACCGGTCTCTTCGTCACCCATCCGCTGAACGGTGAAAAGCTGCCGGTGTGGGTCGCCAACTACGTGCTGATGGGCTACGGCGAAGGTGCCGTGATGGCGGTGCCGGCGCACGACGAACGCGACTTCGCCTTTGCCACCCGATACGGGCTGGAGATCCGCATGGTTATTGGCTCGCAGAGCAATGCCTATAGCGACGTCAAGGCGCCGTGGAACGAGGCTTACGCCGAACACGGCGTTTGCGTGAATTCCGGAAAGTACGACGGACTCGACTTCCAGGCTGCTTTCGATGCCATTGCCGCCGATCTCGCTGCAAAAAATCTCGGCGCCAAGCGCACCCAGTTCCGCCTGCGCGACTGGGGCATCTCGCGCCAGCGCTACTGGGGCTGCCCGATCCCGATCATTCACTGCGCCGCTTGCGGCGACGTGCCGGTACCTGACGACCAGTTACCGGTCGTCCTGCCCGAAAACGTCACGGTCGACGGCGCCGGCTCGCCGCTCGCCCGGATGCCCGAATTCTACGAATGCAGTTGCCCGAAATGCGGCCAGCCGGCGCGCCGCGAAACCGACACGATGGACACCTTCGTCGAGTCGTCGTGGTATTTCCTGCGCTTCTGCTGCCCGGACAACGATCAGGCAATGGTTGACGAGCGCGTTGCCTACTGGTGCAAGGGCGGCATCGACCAGTATATCGGCGGCATCGAGCACGCCATCCTGCATCTGCTCTACTCGCGTTTCTGGACCAAGCTGATGCGCGATATTGGTCTGTTTGGCGACAGCCACCTTGGCGAGCCTTTCGCCAACCTGCTGACGCAAGGCATGGTCGTCGCGCCGACCTTCTATCGCGAAGGCGAAAACGGCAAGAAAGAGTGGATCAACCCAGCCGATGTCGAAGTCATCCACGACGAACGCGGTCGTGCCACCGGCGCCACGCTGCGCGCCGACGGTCTGCCCGTGGTGATCGGCGCCACCGAAAAGATGGCCAAATCGAAGAACAACGGCGTCGACCCGCAATCACTGATTGACCAGTACGGTGCCGACACGGCACGCCTGTTCATCATGTTCGCCAGCCCGCCAGATCAGTCGCTCGAATGGTCCGACGCGGGCGTCGAAGGCGCTTTCCGCTTCCTCAAGCGGGTCTGGCGACTGGTCTTCGAGCACGTCTCGGCGGGCATCGTCACCCCCTGCTCAGGCGGCGAACTTTCCAGCGAACTGAAAACCTTCCGTCGCCAGCTGCACCAGACCATCGGCAAGGTCGCCGACGACTACGGTCGGCGCAAGCAATTCAACACGGCGATCGCCGCCGTGATGGAGCTGCTCAACGCCTACACGAAACTCAGCGAAGACTCGGCAAACGCTCGCGCGGTCAAACAGGAAACGCTCGAAGCCGTTGCCCTGATGCTCACGCCAATCGTTCCGCACGTCTGCGGGGCGCTCTACGCGGCCCTCAAGCCGGGGCAGGATGCCGGCGTTCACTGTTTCCCCAAGGTCGATGCGGCGGCGCTTGAGCAGGACGAAATCGAACTGATGCTGCAGATCAATGGCAAGCTGCGCGGCAGCCTGCGCGTTCCGGCCAGCGCTGATAAAGCCGCGATCGAAGCGGCCGCTTTGGCCTGCGAAACCGCACAAAAGCATCTGGAAGGTCAGCCTCCGAAGAAACTGATTGTCGTACCGGGCCGCCTGGTCAATATTGTCGCATGAGGGATTTTGAGATGCGCGCCATCCTGTTTGCCTTCGCTCTCTCGCTAGTCGCCGGCTGCGGTTTTCAGCTCAGGGGTTCCTACGCGTTACCCTACGCAAGCCTGTATCTGGACATGCCGGAATACTCGGAGATCGGCGCCGGCCTCAAACGCGCCATTCGCGTCTCGGAATCAACACGGCTGGCGGAAACAGCCAACGACGCGCAAGCCCAGTTCGCCCCGGTCGCCGACGCCCGCGAGAAGGTCATCCTGTCGCTCTCCGGTACGGGCCGGGTGCGCGAAGTCCGTCTGCGCTGGCGCTATGGCTACCGTGTTGTCGACAGCAAGGGGCGCAGCCTGGTACCTCCCGGCGAAATCGAACTGACCCGCGACATGACCTACGATGACTCGAACGTGCTGGCCAAGGAGCAGGAAGAAACACTGCTCTGGCGCGACATGCAGACTGACATGGTGCAGCAGATCATGCGCCGGCTGGCCGCCGTGAAGCCGACAACGCCCGTCGTCACCCAGTAAGAAGCGCGCAAAATGCAACTGAAGGGCGAGCAGCTGGCCGGACATCTCGAGCGTGAGCTCAAACCGGTTTACGTTGTCTACGGCGACGAGCCGCTGCTCGTCATCGAAGCGGCGGACACCATCCGGGCCAGCGCGCGGCGCCGCGGCTTCGATGAACGCGAAGTCCTCACGGCACTGAGCGGTTTCAACTGGACCGAACTGCATCACGCCGCCGGCAACATGTCACTGTTCGGCGGCCGAAAGCTGATCGACCTGCGCATCCCGACCGGGAAACCCGGGCGCGACGGCGCTGCGGCAATCGCCGATTATTGCGCCCGCCCATCGCCTGACGCGCTGCTTCTGGTGACCCTGCCCGGGCTTGACTGGCGAGACGAAAAGGCGGCCTGGCTGGGCGCCCTGGCCGCTGCCGGCGTGGCCGTCAAGCTGATACCGCCCAATCTGGGGGAACTGCCGGCATGGATCGCCGGACGCCTGCGCCGCCAGGAGCAGAGCGCCGACGCGGAAGGACTGCGCTTCATCGCCGAGCGCGTCGAAGGCAACCTGATCGCCGCGCACCAGGAAATCCAGAAACTCGGCCTGCTTCACCCGCCGGGCGCACTCAGTCTGGCGCAGATTCAGGATGCCGTTCTCAATGTCGCACGTTACGACATCGACGGCCTGCGCGAAGCATTGCTCGCCGGCGACGTGGCACGCCTGACACGAACGATTGACGGCCTGCACCAGGAGGGCGAAGCGCCGCCGCTGGTGCTCTGGGCAATGACCGAAGAAGTGCGCGCACTGGCCCAGATCAAAACGGGGCTACAGAGCGGCCAGCCGCTGGACGGATTGCTGCGCGATGCGAAAGTGTGGGGGCCGCGTCAGAGCTTGATCAAACGCGCCTTGCAACGCATCGACGCCAGCCGGGCGAATGCGGCACTGGCGCACGCGGCGCAAATCGACCGCATGATCAAGGGATTGGGTAGCGGCGACGTCTGGAACGAGTTTCTACGGCTTGGACTGCGCCTCGCCGCAAGTTGAAGCTGCGCAAGAGGCGCTTTTACGCCGCGGGATCCACCGGCTCGTCAGGGGCCAGATGCTCCCACAAACAATCGCGGGTCTTCTCGCCCTCCTCGTTCAGGCCGCTGCAGGATTTTTCCTGGACCAGGCACTCGCCTTCGCAATTCTCGTCGACGACAACAAGGCGCAACTCGGTATCGACCTTTCGTTCGCCATCCCAGTAACTGCAGGTTGCACAAACCTTAACTTCAGCAGGCAGAATCAATTTTGGTTTCATGATCGGCAAGGTGTGGATACGATAGCGGTGAGAGTGTATTCCTTTCCAATGGTTCCATTGGGGTTTTTGCAAGGTCGATGGCTATAATCCAGCTTTGAGCCAAAACACAGGTCGATAATGGATATTCAACAATATATGCTGAGCGTCGGCAAGCAGGCCCGCGAAGCCTCACGCGCCATGGCGCGTGCCGACAGCAACGCCAAAAACACCGCGTTGCACGCCATCGCTGCCGCCATCCGGCGCGAATCGGCGGCACTGGTCGCCGCCAACCAGGAAGACCTGGCCGCCGCGCGCGCCGCCGGCCTTGAACCGGCCATGCTCGACCGCCTGACGCTCAACGAAAAAGGGGTCGCCGCGATGGCCGAAGGCGTCGAACAGGTGGCTTCGCTGGCCGATCCGGTCGGCGAGATCAGCGATCTCAAGTTCCGCCCGAGCGGCATTCAGGTCGGCAAGATGCGCGTTCCGCTCGGCGTCATCGGCATCATCTATGAAGCACGCCCGAATGTAACGGCAGACGCCGCCGCGCTGTGCCTGAAATCGGGCAACGCGGCGATCCTGCGCGGCGGTTCAGAAGCGATCCGCAGCAACCGCGCGATCGCCGCGCTGGTGCAGGAGGGACTGGCCAGCGCCGGCCTGCCGGCCAATGCCGTGCAGGTGATCAACACCACCGACCGCGCTGCTGTCGGCTACCTGATCACCCTGCGCGAGTTCGTCGATGTGATCGTGCCGCGTGGCGGCAAGGGCCTGATTTCCCGCCTGCTGGCTGAATCGCGTGTACCGATGATCCAGCATCTCGACGGCAACTGCCACGTCTACATTGATGACGAGGCGGACGCCGACAAAGCGCTGCGCATCGTTGAAAACGCCAAGACGCAGCGTTACGGTACGTGCAACACGACCGAATCGCTGCTCGTCGCGCGTTCGGTCGCGGCGCGCCTGCTGCCGCCAATCGCCGCCATGCTGAGCGAAAAAAACGTCGAAATTCGTGGCTGCGCCGAGACGCTGGCGCTGATCAAAAACGCCACCGCAGCCAGCGAAGAGGATTACGCCACCGAATTTCTCGCGCCGATCATCTCCGTGAAAATCGTTGCCGGGCTCGACGAAGCGATCGAGCACATCAACCACTACGGCTCGCACCACACCGAAGCGATCATCAGCGAAAACTACACGAAGGCAATGCGCTTCCTGCGCGAAGTCGATTCGGCGTCGGTCATGGTCAACGCCTCGACGCGTTTCGCCGACGGATTCGAATACGGGCTGGGCGCCGAAATCGGCATCTCGACCGACAAGATCCACGCACGCGGCCCGGTCGGCCTCGAAGGACTGACCAGCCAAAAATGGATCGTGCTCGGCAACGGGCAGGTCCGCGGCTGATTTCCTGCACGCCAAAAGGAAACCGTGTGAAACACCCGATACTGGCGGCAGCCACCGTGCTCACCCTGAACGTCGCCCAGGACGACATGCGGCAGGGCATGCTGTGCAAGGCGGCCTGACCCTTTGCGCCAAAGCCATGAACAAGCC
>CAJAHZ010000424.1 GCA_903939665.1 uncultured Pseudomonadota bacterium
GCGATTTTCCTTCAAGGCCATCTTGACAAGGTGCGCGTCGGCCGGCTCATCCTCGGCCAGCAGGATGACGAAATCGGGTATTGCAACGCTCATTGATTTGCTCCCTTCGCAGCAATGATGGCTGGCTCGCCGCCCAACTCAAAAATAACACAACATCCGCCACCGCTCGCCTCTTCCACCCAGGCGCATCCATTGCAGCTTTCTGCAACGCGCCGCAGGATGGCCAGCCCGATGCCGGTGCCCGTGCCATTCGACGACAGGCGTTCGAAAACACGAAACACTCGTTCACGATACGCCGCTTCAATACCGGGACCGTTATCGCTGATGCGATAGCAAACCCGGTCAATCAGCTGCTCACCTTCGATCCGGATGTGCCGCGGGGGTTCCCCGCAACCATGCAGCAAGGCATTTTCCAGCGTGATCTCGAAAAGCCGGGTCAGCCGCTGCTCGTCAATCCAGGCCGTTGGCAGAGCGCCCACCACAACGGTAGCACCGATTTCGGCAACGCGATCCGCCATGTCGTCCAAAACCTTGGCGACGACCTTGCCCGCATCAACCGCGCGAACTTCGCCGAAAGGTCGGTTGGCCGCCAGATAACGCTCGACATCGTTGAGCAGGCTTTGCTGACGAAGTGCCTGCTGGCGTATGAACTCGAGTGAGAGCGCGGTTTCGGCATCGTCTATCCGCCCGGCCAACTGCCCGGCCAGCCGTTCGGCATAAATGGCCATACGTCGCGCTGGCTCCTGCAAGTGGTGGGTGGTTACTTCGGAAAAACGCTGCATTTCCAGATCGCGCTTTTCCACCGCATCGGCCATCCGATCGATGGCAACCGCCAACGCAGCCACCTCGTCGTTCCCGCCTTGCTGCGTACGTTCGGCATAATTGCCAGCAGCCAGTGCGCCGGCTGTCTTCTCCAGACGCTGCAGCCGTCGGGTCACCAGCACGTTGGCCAGCAAGGCAAGGCACAAATAGACAATGAAAAAACCGCCGAGGCTGGTGAGGAAGTTCGCGCGCCACACCGACCAGATGTGCTCACGCGCTGGCGACAGGGGAATCTTGATGCTCATGATGCCGCGCAGATCGCCCAGTTTGTAGCCAAAGGCTTCACGATACTTGCTGCGAATACTGGCGGGCGCCTCGGCCTCATCGCCATGACATTTCAGACAGTACTGCTCGATACGGAGCGGCGCAGTGTAATGGTAATAAAGCCTTCCATCGGCACCGCTTATCTCGGTAACGCGCTCTTTGGCCTGCGCGTTGTCCCGAAACCAGGCCATGGCTTCAAGCTCAAACGCGTCGGCCAAATTTTCCGGATTGCGCGGTCGATCCGATACGTTGTTGAAATAGAGACCGCTGCTCGTCCAATTGGGGAAATCCCGGGAAATACGCGACAAGGCATGGGCCGGCAAAAAGCCCACCGTTTTTTCGTTCACCGGCAGGCCGCTGTCGATAAACTGCTGGTGATAAACCCGACGGGTGGCCATCAGCATGGCCCTGATATTGCCCGCCTCCTTGGACAACTCCTCTTGCGTATGGGTGGTCACTTCGCGGTAGCTGATCAACGAACCGACTCCAAGACTCAGCAAAAGGATCAATCCGTTAGCCAGCAGCAACTTGTTATGAAGTTTCATTGCCAGCCTCCTCCGCGAGCAGTGGCAGAACAACCTGGAATCGGCTGCCCCTGCCTTCACCTTCCGACTCGGCCCAGACCTGTCCGCCGTGGCGTTCAACGATCTTGCGGCAGAGTGCCAGACCAACGCCGGTTCCCTCGTAATCGGCACGCGACTGCAGACGCTGGAAGACCTGGAACAGTCGTCCGGCCTGACCGGCAGCGATGCCCACCCCGTTGTCGGCGACGCTCAGATGCCACGCCTTGCCGACCACCTCGCCCGAAACCTTGATCTCCGGCAGGCGGCCAGGAAGGCGGAATTTCAGCGCATTGCCGATCAGGTTTTGCAGCAAGCGCAGGAACTCATCGGGGCTGACCAGCAGGCGCGGCCAATCGCCAAGGAGTTGCACATCGGCCTGCGCTTCGGCAATCGCCGGCCGCAAAAAGAGGAGCGCCTCATCCAGCACGGCGCGGCTTTCCACCCATGCTGGCGGCTCGCCCTTGCGACCGACGCGCGAGTACTCAAGCAGCGCGACCAGCATTTGATCGAGGCGTTTGGCGCCGTCGACGGCGAAATCGAGAAATTCCCGCTTTTCCTTGTCGAGCTGGTCGCCCAGACCCATCTCCAGCAGTTGCAGATAGCTTGAAATCATGCGCAGCGGCTGGCGCATATCGTGCGAAATGCTGTAGCTGAACTGCTCAAGCTCACTGTTCGAACGCAAAATCTCCTGCGCTGCCGCGATACGCTCGCTGATGTCCTGAACCGTCGCGACGATGGAATCCACCGACCCATTGCGCCTTCGCACGCAGCGCACAGCCAGTTCGGCATGCACGATGGAACCATCCTTGCGGATGAAACGCTTGTCCAGTTGATAGCCTTCTGACTCCCCGCTCAGCACGCGTTCGAACGCTGCAACATCCTTGGCCAGATCGTCCGGATGCGTCATTTCAGCCCAGGTCTTGTCGAAAAGCTCGCGGCGCGAATAGCCGAGAATCTCACACAGCCGGTCGTTCACCTGCAGCCAGCGCCTGCTTTTTGGCGAGGTGATCGCCATGCCGATGAAGGGGAGTTCATAAAAGTGTTTGAGCAGCCGGTTGGTCTTCGCCTCGTATTGCCGGGCCCGCTCCTGCTGGCGCCAGAGCAATAGCATCGCGACACCGATTGCGCCGACGCCCGCCGTGGCGACCAGACTGACCAAAAACACCAGGCTCCAGAGCGGCGCAAACACCTCATCGCGCTCAAGCTTGCTGATGATGTGCCAGTCCGTTCCTTTCACCGGGTGAAAAGCGGCCAGTATCGGCACACCGCGGTAATCGAGGCCATCCATCGTACCGGCCTGCCTGGTGAGAAGGGCCAGCGTGGTCGGACGCGTGGCTTCAGTCAGTTTTTCCAGAGGCAGGCGCAGGCTCATGGCCGGTGCAGCACTATGCCGCAAGGCATTGAGGAAAAGCACTGAATCGCCGTCGCGTCTGGCCAGCAGCGTCTCACCGCTGGGGCTGGCCGTTGGCCAGTGCCGGATGTAAGGGAACAGAAAATGGCGCGGGTCGATATGCAGAATCAGTGCGCCAACGGCTTCGCGCCGGCCATTGGCCGTCAGCAGCAGCGGCACGATGACATCCATTTGTGGCTCACTATCGGCTGCATCGACGAAGAGCCCGGTGAGTTGTGGCTGTCCGCTGGCCACCACCTGGTCGAGCAGCGCCCGGGTCGGCGCCGGCAGATGGCGATGCGCGGTGAGCGACAACTGCACCTGCCCGTGAACATCCGCAAGTTGAACGTTGGCGTAAGCATAGGCCGCGCGAATGTCCTGCATCCGCATCAGAATGTAATCCTGATCGCTGAGCTTGCCTTGCTGGAAGGCGGCTATTTCTTCGATCAGGCCCCGGCTGCTGGCAATGATACGGGCGTCGCCATGGCGCTCGTCCAGCCAGTTCTCGATGGCTTCCGCTTTCAGTGTGGCGATGGTCTCCAGGCTGGAATACGCATCGCGCTTCAATTGCGGCGCGTTCCACAGCACGACAATCAGGTCGAGCAAGGGAACGAGCAGGGCCAGGGCGATGAAGATGAGAGCCAGCGAGCGTTTCCGGCGGGGCGCGGTAGCAGCATCAGCACTGGCTTCTGTGACGCCCGGATCGACTATCGAAGAAGCAAGCATACGGCCACGCAGCGTGCCTTCCCGCACCAGGAAGGCGATTGCCAGACCGACAATGAGAAGGCTGGCAAAGCTCGCTTGCAGTAGCATCGCCTCGCGGTTTTTTCGATGTCCGGCAGCCATTTCTTCGGTGCCGGCCCCGGTGACGACCGCCAGCGGGTACGGCGCCACCCGCCGGAAATAATAGGTCCGCTCTATCCCGTCGGAAATCGAACGACTGGTGAACAACCCGGCGTTCAGCCCGGCGCTCAGTTGCTCGAAGAGCGGCGACGCTGAGATGTCGATGCCATACTGATCCTGATTTTCGGACCGTCTTGCACGGACAATGCCGTCCATCCCAACCAGGGTGGCCACCCCCGATTTTCCGAGATCGAGATCGGCGTAGAAGCGGGTGAAATAGGCGGCGTTGAGCGAAACGAAGGCAACACCGCCGAAATCGCCGTTCTCGAGATTGATCCGGCGACTTACCTGGATCGACCACTTGCCGGAAGCACGCCCGAGCACCGGCGCAGAAATGCTCATTTGGCCGCTATCAACCGCTGCATGCGCCTTGAAATAATCGCGGTCGGCGACGTTAACCGGGCCTTCGACCCGCAGATTGCTCAACCGGAGATTGCCTTGAGCATCAACAATACCGACCAGGTTGAAAATTTCGCCATCAATGAGGTCGCGCCCGGCCAGCGCGTTCAGGTCAAGCCGCTCACTCTCCTCGGCATAGCGTTTTTGCACAAGGCGCAGCAATTGCTCGGCGCTCTGAAACGAACGCACGGCATTTTCCTGCGTTACCCGCGTCAGGTTGGCAAGATCACGTTCGACACGGGCTGCGCTGGCGACCCGATCAGCATCGATCCCGGCCAGCACGTACCACCAGACAAGCAGCAACAAGGCACCCGCCCCCCCCGCCACGACAAGGCGCGAACGCCGTTTGCCAAAAGAGGCTAAAAAACCGGGGAACATCGTTGCGAACATGACTGAAATTTTCCGCCAACCAACCCAACTTTTTGCGGCTTGTGTCTGCCTGCAGAAATTATGGCACTTTCAGGCACCGAACGATATTGCTCTGGATCAACAGAATGGCGGGGTTCGACCATATTGCGTGCGACCAATGTGAATCAACGCGGGCCATTGCACACACGACGCTTTCACGGCGACAATGCAATACCCGTCTTGCCCCAGGCCCAGCAACGTGAAATTCGGCTCTCTGCGCTCTCGTTCTCTTGCCGGCGTTATTACCGCGCTGCTCGTCGGGTGCGCAACGCCCACGCAACGACCGGGTTTCAGCTGGCATCCGTCGCCCAACTTCGACGCACGCAAAGCGAATCTGGTGGTCATTCATCACACCAGCGACGATACAGCGGCGCAGGCGTTGCGCACGCTGACCACGCCGGAGCGAAAAGTCAGCGCGCATTACCTGATCGGTCGCGACGGCAGCGTCATGCAACTGGTGGACGAGAGCGCCCGCGCCTGGCACGCCGGTCTGTCGTGGTGGAATGGTCAGACCGACGTCAACTCGGCGTCAATCGGCATCGAACTCGACAATACCGGCAGCGAACCTTTCCCCGCAGCGCAGATTGACGCCCTGCTCGCACTGCTCGCCGACATCAAGCAGCGTCACGGTATCCCGACCGCCAACTTCATTGGCCACGCCGATGTCGCTCCCGGACGCAAGGACGACCCGAGCATTTTCTTCCCCTGGCCACAGCTCGCAGAACAGGGTTTCGGCCTGTGGTGCGCACCACCCTACGCGTCGGCTCCAGAAAATTTTGACCTCCCCCTTGCGCTGACCGCGCTGGGCTACGATCCACGCAAACCGGAAGCATCAAGACAGGCCTTCCGCCTGCACTTTCTGCGGGAAAACGGGAGTGGAGAGAAAGGGGATGCTCCGAGCAGCGCCGAAAATGATCTGCTTTACTGCCTGCTTGGCCGCAAGGCACAGGCTGCGGGGGACTGAGCGGGATGTAACGAAAACACGCCGGCCAAGCGTCGCAATAATCGGCCGGCGAAAATCCCCTAGCCGGCCAGCACCACGCGGTTACGCCCTTCATTCTTGGCTTCATACATCGCGGCGTCGGCACGACTGAACGCGCTTTCGTACCCTTCGCCGGAACGCAACTGGGCGAGCCCAAAGCTGGCCGTGACCGGCAGGCCGGATGGCTCGAGATCCTCGATTGCCGCCCGCAATTGCTCTGCCTGACTGGCCCCCACATGAATGTCGCTACCGGGCAAGACGACAATGAACTCTTCGCCACCGAGGCGGGCGACCAGCGATTGCTTGTCTGCCTGATCACGCAGCACGCCGGCAATCGCCGCGAGAACGGTGTCGCCTGTCGCGTGCCCGAAGTTGTCATTGATCCGCTTGAAGTTATCGACGTCGACAACGATCACCGTTAACGGAATGCTGCCAGTGTTCGCCTCGCTGATCAGCAGCGGCATCCGCTCGTTCAGGTAGTGGCGGTTGTAAACCCCGGTCAGACGATCCTGCATCGCCATTTCGTGAAGTATGCGGTGCTGCTCTTCGAGATGATCCAGCGCCTGCCGCAGCTGTATCAGGTTGCGCACGCGCACCTGAAACTCTTCGGGAACCACGGGTTTGTGGACGAAATCATTGGCGCCGGAACGCAGCATTTCAATACGCCGGGCGACATCGTCAAATCCGGAAACAGCCAGTATCGGCAGACTGCCGGAACGCCCCGGCATGGCGCGGATTGCGCGAATCACGCCGAGGCCGGTCATCGATCCTTCCAGCATGTAATCGACCAGAACCAGATCAAATTTTTGCAAGCAGACTGCCTTCAGTCCTTCTTCGCCGGTCGCCACGCGTGTCACCGTCAGCCCGAGCGCAACGAGCAACTTGCCCAGAAACGCCGCCTGGACGTTGCTATCCTCGACGACCAACACCTGCCCCGTCAGATTCGCCGCACCGCTCGACGCCCAGCGCTCAACATAAGCCTCGAATACGGCACGCTCATCCTTGCGAAAACATTCGGTGACCCCTTGACTGACCGCCTGCGCCGCAACACTATCCTGCGACGAGGTAAGCATCACCGAGGGATGCTTGCCGATCAGCCCCTTGACTTTTGCCTGAGCGAAGAAATCGATCCCGGTCATATCGCCCAACTGCATCGAGAAACAGAGGAAATCCACCGGCTCAAGCGTCAACGCGGCCAGCGCTTCGCCAGCCGTCTCGACGGCGACGGAACTGACGTTATTCTTGGCGAACAGGGAGACCAGCACATTCCGGATCATCCGGGAGGGTTCTACAATCAACGCTTTCACTGCACACTCCGATTTTGCAGGTCAGTACACTTTGTCCGCAGCGTTCAATGCGCTGCACGGCAAAGCAGTCAAATCACGGAATCACTTGTCTGAGCGACAAGCACTGTGGACAATGTTGCCATCAACGACAGAAAATGAGAAGGACAACATGACAAACACACTGCCCGCACTGAATTTCCTCGAAGCCCGCGTGCTTGGCGTGCTGGTCGAAAAGGAAAAGACGACCCCCGATGGCTACCCCCTGACCCTGAACAGCCTGACTGCCGGCTGCAACCAAAAATCATCACGCGACCCGGTGATCAGCGTCGGCGAATCCGAGGTGCAGGCAGCGCTTGAGTCCTTACGCGGGCGAACGCTGATACTGGAGACCTACGGCGCTTCCGGCCGGGTGTTGCGTTACGCGCACAACTTCAGCAAGGTCTACGGTTTGCCGCAGGCCAGTGTGGCGCTGCTCGCCATGCTCTCCCTGCGCGGCGCACAAACCATCAGCGAACTGCGCGCCAACTGTGAGCGGCTGTACCACTTTGACGATGCCTCTTCGGTCGAAGCCTATCTGGAAGAACTGGCGCAGCGCAGCAATGGTGCGCTGGTGGTGAAGCTGCCCAAGCAGTCTGGATCACGCGAACATCGCTGGGTGCATCTGCTGTGCGGCGAGGCCGCCATGCCGGTCGACACGGGCGATGCCGGTCATCGGGGCACGGCGAGTCGTTCTGAACTGGAAGAGCGCGTTGCCCAACTGGAGGAAAAAGTCGCCGAACTGCAGGCTGCGGTCAGCCAGATCGTCGGCTGCCCTACCACCCTGCAGTAATCACCTTCCCGGCCCAGAACAGGGCAGTGATGGTCTTGGCGTCGGTAATTTCGCCGCTGCGCACCGCCGCAACGGCTTCTTCCAGTGACAGACTCAAAACATCAAGAAACTCGCCGTGGTCGAGTTGCGGCGCGGATTCGCGTGTCAAACCACGCGCCAGGAATATCTCGATGCGCTCGTCTGAATAGCCGATGCACGGGTGCATGACGCCAAGGTAGCGCCAATCGCTTGCGCTATGCCCGGTTTCTTCGAGCAACTCACGGGTGGCCGTAGCCAGTATCTCTTCACCGGCGTCGATCTTGCCCGCCGGCAACTCAAGAAAGGCGCTGCGTAGCGGATAGCGGTACTGGCGTTCAAAAAGTAGCCGGCCATCGTCCTGCTCGGCGATGATCACGACAGCGCCCGGATGCACCACGTATTCCCGGACCCCTTCATTACCATCCGGAAAGCTCACCCGGTCGCGGCGCACGTCGAGCAATACGCCCTTGAAGACCTGCGTGCTGTCGAGTTGTTGTTCGTGGAGGTGACGGTGATCATCGGTCATGGGCAATCTTCCAGCAAAAACGCCCCGACTGGCGGGGCGTTTTATGAATCAGATTTCGCTCAGAGCGAACGCAATAACGAATAGGCGCAGATCGACATCAATGCCTGCGGGAAGATCCCGAGCAGCGCGACCGCCAGACCGTTAGCCGACATCAGCAGTTTCATGTCAAACGGCGCCTGAATCGGCGTCATGTCCTTGGGCGGATCGAAGTACATCAGCTTGACGATGCGCAGGTAGTAGAAGGCGCCAATCAACGAGAAGAACACGGCAGCAAGCGCCAGCCACAGGTAGCCCGCAGCAACGACCGCCTGCAGCACCGAGAACTTGGCGAAGAAGCCCACGAAGAACGGCACGCCGGCCATCGAGAACATCATCATCATCATGACCGCAGCGAACCATGGGCTGCGCTTGTTCAGTCCCTTGAAATCGTCCAGCTCGTCGGACTCGAAACCGGCACGCGCCAGCAGCAGAATCATGCCGAAAGTGCCGACGCTGGTCAGGGCGTAGGTAATGACATAAAACATCGAAGAACTGTAGGCATTGAGTGCAAAACGCGCATCGCCACCAACGACGCCGGTGACCAGCCCGAGCAGCATGAAGCCCATGTGCGAGATAGCCGAGTAGGCCAGCATGCGCTTGAGATTGGTTTGCGCGATGGCCGCAAGGTTGCCGATTGCCATCGACAGCACGGAGAGGATGATCAGCATCATCTGCCAGTCCTGCGCCATGACGATCAGCCCATTGACCAGCATACGAATGACGATCGCAAAAGCTGCAAGCTTCGGGGCGGAGGCGATGAAGAGCGTCACGGCAGTCGGCGCACCGTGGTAAACGTCCGGAATCCACATGTGGAACGGGACAACGCCGAGCTTGAAGGCGATACCAGAAACCAGGAAAACCAGACCGAAGATCAGGATCGTCTTGTTCGCCTGCCCCATGTAGAGGCGTTCGGCAACGCCCGTGATTTCAAGCGTGCCGGTTGCGCCGTAGATCATCGACATGCCGTAAAGCAGAAGACCCGAGGCCAGCGCGCCGAGGACGAAATACTTCATCGCCGCTTCGGTTGCCGTCACCGAATCGCGATTCAGCGCGACCATCGCGTAAAGCGACAGCGAAAGGAGTTCGAGACCGATATAGATGGTCAGGAAGTGATTGGCAGAAATCATCACCATCATGCCCAGCGTGGCAAACAGCGAGAGCGTGTAGAACTCGGCCTTGGCCATTTGCGGGCGGTCCAGCACGTAGCTGCGCGAGTAGAGCATGACGACGAAGACGGTGAAATAGAGGGTCAGCTTCAACACGCTGCCCATCAGGTCGGCAACGTACATGCTGCTGAAGGTATAGGTGATCTCCTCCCCGGTACGGATGCCAAACACCTCGACAATGCGCGGCGTGAGGTCAGCCGATGCATCGGGGCCGAGCAAAACAGCGATGACGATCGAGAGCAGGCCGGCGCTCGTCAAAACCGTGACTGCGGCGGTCCCGACCAGGGTTATCTGCGTCAGCGCGAAGGTCAGTGCCCGGGTTTTTTCCTTGACGAAGAGATCGACCATCATGATGACGCAGGCCATCGTGAGCAGGAATATCTCCGCGCTCGCAGGGGACAGGTTGGGCAAAACGAATTGCATTTCGGCAAGAGTCATAGCGGTTACCAATTATTGGATCTTGCTGACGGCGACGTGACGCAGCAGTTCATTGACCGAGCTGTGCATCACATCGGTAAAGGGCAAGGGGTACACGCCCATGACCATCGTGCCGATTGCCAGCAGCGTCAGAATCAGGAATTCACGGCCGTTGATGTCGGTCATTTCGGCCACATGGTGATTGCCCACCGAGCCGAAGACGACGCGCTTGTACATCCACAGCGTGTAGGCCGCGCCAACGATCATCGTCGAAGCTGCAGCAAAAGCCACCCAGAAGTTGAACTTGACGGCACCAAGAATAATCATGAATTCGCCGACAAAACCCGAGGTCGCCGGCAGGCCGGCGTTGGCCATACCGAACAACATGAAGAACGCGGCGAATTTCGGCATCTTGTTGACTACACCGCCGTAATCAGCGATCTGACGCGAATGGACACGATCGTACATGACGCCGATGCTGAAGAACATTGCGCCCGATACGAAGCCGTGCGAGACCATCTGCACCAGCGCGCCTTCAATGCCGATGGCGCTGAACATGAAGAAACCGAGCGTCACGAAGCCCATGTGGGCAATTGATGAGTAGGCCACCAGCTTCTTCATGTCTTCCTGAGCCAGGGCGACGAAACCGATGTAGACAATGGCGATCAGCGACAGGGCAACCACCAGTCCGGCCAATTCATGCGACGCGTCGGGCGCAATCGGCAGCGAAAACCGCAGAAAACCGTAGGCGCCAAGCTTCAGCGCGATGGCCGCCAGCACGATGGATCCACCCGTCGGCGCCTGCACGTGGGCATCCGGCAACCAGGTATGCACCGGCCACATCGGCACTTTGACCGCAAAGGCGACGAGAAAGGCGAGGAACAGCCATTTCTGGGCGGTCAGCGTCAGCGGCAGTTGCTGCCAGTCGAGGATCGAAAAGCTGCCGCCGGACTGCACGAAAAGGTAGAGCTGCGCGATCAGGAAGAGCAGGGAACCGGCCAGCGTGAACAAGAAGAACTTGAATGCCGCATAGACGCGATTGTCGCCACCCCAGACACCGATGATCAGAAACAGCGGAATCAGCGAGGCTTCAAAGAAGACATAGAACAGCATGCCGTCGAGCGCGCAGAAGATGCCGTTGAGCAGACCTGACATGATCAGGAAAGCGGCGTTGTACTGTGCCACCTTGCTGGTGATGACCTGCCAGCCCGCGAGGACGACGATGACGGTGATGAAGCTGTTGAGGATGACAAACAGCATCGAGATGCCATCCACACCCAGGTGGTAGTTGATGTTGAAGCGCGGAATCCACTGCGCCAGCTCAACAAACTGCATGGCCGGTGTCGTAAGGTCAAAGCCGGTGTATAGCGGAATCGTGACCAGCAGACCAACGACCGCGCCGAGTAAAGCCAGCATTCGGGCGAGCGGCGCATTGCGATCGGACCCAGTAGCCAGCACAGTAAAACCGGCAAGGATCGGAACCCAGATGGCGAGGGAGAGGAGCGGCGTACCTGACATATCGTTCCCAGTCTTTTTCTAGCTCAGACGCGCCCGACCCAGAGGGTCAGCAGCACGAAGACGCCGATAATCATCGTAAAGGCGTAGTGATAGATGTGGCCGGACTGGAAGAAGCGAACCACGGTCGCTATCCAGCCGACCAGGCGGGTCGAACCGTTGACGATGAGACCGTCAATCACGGCAACGTCGCCGCCCTTCCAGAGGCCCTTGCCGAGCAAACGCGCGCCACCGGCGAAGACCACATCATTGAACTTGTCGAAGTAATACTTGTTTTCGAGCAGCGTGTAGATCGGCTCAACGCGTGCCTTGATCGCCGCAGGAATGTCCGGGCGCTTGATATAGAAGAACCACGACAGCGCCACACCGGAGAAGGCAAGCCAGAAGACCGCGGTAGTAACAGAGTGCAAAGCCATCGCGACTGCACCATGGAAATGGTGGTGCAACTCCTCCATAACCGGATGTGCTTCGGCATTGACGAAAATAGCGTCCTTGAAGTAATCGCCGAACAGCATCGGCTCGATACCGATATAGCCGATGATCACCGATGGAATGGCCAGCATGACAAGCGGCAGGGTAACGACCCATGGCGTCTCATGCGGCTTCTGTCCAGGGGCAAGACCATGGTGTTCTTCGTGCACTTCGTCAGCGCCATGATGGTCGTCGCCGTGCGCTGCGTGGTCGTCGCTTGCCGCATGGTCATCGTGTTTGGCGTGCGCGTCGTGACCGTGCGTATCGTGCGCCTTGCCGAAACGTTCTTCGCCGTGGAAGACGAGGAAGTACATGCGGAACGAGTAGAAGGCGGTGATGAAGACACCGGCCAGGACGGCGAAGTAGGCAAATCCGGAGCCGGGAATATGCGATAACTGCACGGCTTCGATGATCGAGTCCTTCGAGTAGAAACCGGCGAAGAACGGCGTGCCGATCAATGCCAGCGAGCCGATCAACGAGGTGATCCAGGTAATCGGCATGTACTTGCGCAGGCCGCCCATGTTGCGAATGTCCTGATCATGGTGCATGCCGATGATCACCGAGCCGGCGCCAAGGAACAGCAGCGCCTTGAAGAACGCATGCGTCATCAGGTGGAAGATCGCCACCGAGTAGGCCGAGGCGCCGAGCGCAACGGTCATGTAGCCGAGTTGCGACAGTGTCGAGTAAGCGACGACGCGCTTGATATCGTTCTGGATGATGCCGAGGAAACCCATGAACAGCGCGGTGATCGCACCGATGACAATGACGAAGGACAGCGCCGTATCGGACAACTCAAACAGCGGCGACATGCGCGCCACCATGAAGATGCCGGCAGTGACCATCGTTGCGGCATGGATCAGTGCCGAGATCGGCGTCGGGCCTTCCATCGAATCGGGCAGCCAGACGTGGAGCGGAACCTGCGCCGATTTGCCCATGGCGCCGATGAACAGCAGGATACAGGTGGCCGTCATCAGAGAGACGGAACTACCGGCGCCAAACAGCGGAATGGTCACGTCGGCAAACGACTTTGCCTTGTCAAAAACGATGTTGTAGTCGAGCGTTCCGAAGTGGGCCAGCACCAGACCGATGCCCAGGATAAAGCCGAAGTCGCCGACGCGATTGACCAGGAAGGCCTTCATGTTGGCGAAGATCGCCGTCGGACGGGTGTACCAGAAACCGATCAGCAGATAGGAAACCAGGCCCACCGCTTCCCATCCGAAAAAGAGTTGCATGAAGTTGTTGCTCATCACCAGCATCAGCATCGAGAAGGTGAACAGCGAGATGTAGCTGAAGAAGCGGTTATAGCCCGGATCTTCCTGCATATAGCCAATGGTGTAGATATGCACCATCAGCGACACGAAAGTGACGACCAGCATCATCGTCACCGTCAGCTGATCAATCAGGAAACCCACCTGGAACTTGTAGTCACCGGTGGTCATCCACTGATAAACCGTGCCATTGAAGGTGTTGCCGGCCATCACGTCCTTGAAGATGACGCAGGAAAGGGCGAAAGCGATAGCCACGCCGAGAATCGTCGCGGTATGTGCCACCCAGCGTGGAATCACGCGGCAGAACAATCCGGCGATGACTGCACCGGCCAGCGGCGCCAGCGGCACCAGGAGATAAATGCTCTTCATGTCCATTTTCGCTTAACCCTTCAGGCTGTCCAGATCATCCACGTGGATGCTCTTCAGGTTGCGGAACAACACGACGAGAATCGCCAGGCCAATCGCCGATTCGGCGGCAGCTACGGTCAGAATGAAGAAAACAAAAATCTGCCCGGCGAGATCATGCATGTAGTGCGAGAAGGCGATGAAGTTCATATTCACCGCGAGCAGCATCAGTTCGATCGACATCAAGAGGACGATCAGGTTCTTCCGGTTAAGGAAGATGCCCATGACGCCGATCGCAAACAGGATCGCGCCTAGGATCAAAAAGTGGGACAGTGTAAGCAAGGTGCCTCCCTGGTTCCTTCTGCA
>CAJAHZ010000425.1 GCA_903939665.1 uncultured Pseudomonadota bacterium
AAGCATGACGCGAAACGATTGCGCATAGAGCGCCTCCAGAAAGCGTCCCGCATGACCATCGGCATCGTCGTACGTAAAGTCGAGCCGGACTTGCTGGATGCCCAATTCATGCAGTCGGGCAATGACGTAGTCGTCGACGTGAGGGTCGGCGGACGTGGCGACACCGACACCGGCGAAATCCGGTGCGATATCGTGATCGGCGGGCGGTAAATGTGCGCGAGGAATTCGCAGCTTGCCCGCAAGCAAGTAGGCAAGCACGGCCCGCAGGAATTGCCCGGTCGGATTCTGCGAATGACGGTCGCTCAAAGCCTGGGTCCCGTCAGATCAATTGCGATAGCCAATTTTGCTGTTGTCGGGCACATGCCCATTCAGTTTTTTCCTGACTTGTTGATGTATCGACCCAATTCCTCCATCATGCCGGTCAGATTTTTTGCCTTGCGAGAGAACGCGGCGTCTTGCTCCTTTTCCGACAAAGGCTCGTCATGCGGACCCGTAACACGAGGATGCTGTGTCGCAACAACGGAAAGCGGCAGTGCGATTTTTACTTCATCGTCAATGTAAGCGGTGCCTGACCACTCTGCGAGGACAGCATGGGTTCTCACCTCGCTGGAAAGAAGATTGATACCGGTAGAGTAATCGCGCTGTGGATTCTTGACGCCGAAAATCGGCATCAGTGTCGGGATCACATCCATGTGATTGGACATGCCTTCATAAACCGAAGGCTTCATGCCGGGCACCCATAGAACGAGCGGCGTCCGCGTCTGTTGATCGGTAAAGGCCGAGTTGTGTCCCCATCGACCGTTTTCCATGAACTCTTCACCATGATCACCCAGGGCAAGGACGATTGTGTTGTCCAGCAGATCATTCTTCTTCAGGTAGTCAAATACGCGCCCAAACTGGCTGTCCAGGTGATGGACCGAATTGATATAGCGGTTCTTGATCAGGTGGATATTGCTGGCCAACTGTTCCTTGCTCAACGAGAAGTAGTTGATGTCATCAGGGTAGGGTGTGCGGATAACGCTTTCGGGCGGAAAGTAATAGCGCGCATGTGGCGACTCGAAGAACATGAAGGTAAAAAACGGCCGCTTCTTGTCGCGGCGTTCGATGAACTCCAGCAAGCTGCCCACGTTTTTCTGATCTCTTTCCCAGCCTAAACCCTCCTTCACTTCATGTAATTGCTCCGAAGGCACTTGGCTGAAAATGGTCGAATCAAATTCGGGGTAGGAAAATTTCGCGCTGGTGTAAAAGCTCATCTGATAATCTTGGGCTTTCAGCACGTCAATGATTGCTGCGCCTTTGCGTTCAGCCAGCATGGAGAACCAGTAGTTGCCGGGGATGCCGGTAAACATGCCGAATATGCCGACGCGGGTACCATTGCCACTACTGTAATTATGGGTGAAGCGTTTGGCGGTTTGCGCAAACGCCCATGTTTTTGGCATGACTTCGGCATCCAGTGTATCAGCACGCCAGGACTCTGAAACCAACCAGACTACGTTGTAGGGTTTCGCGGGTTTTTCGACCTGAAGTGGATTGAGCGGGTAATTCAGATTGCCTTTGACTAACTTGTATTCCTCTTGCCGTTTTACCTTGACCCCCAGCTGCCTCAAGAAACCACGCGCAGATATGCCGATGTAGTACGGTATTTTTTGTGTCAGGGAGCTGATGCTGGTTACCCCCGTTGCCGTGCTATAGGCAAAGACAATCCGTTCGCCAACCGTCATCACGAGAAACAGGATCAGCAGCGCTGAAAAAAACCGGCGCGGGATCCAGCGTGGTTCGCCAAACCGGCGGTATGCAAACAACGTGATCGCCAGCAGCAGCGCCTGCAGCAGCAGAAAAGCGGCTGCGATTCCGGCAAAAGTGGCGTTCGATGCATTTGAGGCGCCCAGCGACTCGAGTCCGCCTGGTGTCGCCACCAGATTGATGACAAAACTGTTAATGAACATGCCGTAGAGCGTAAAAAGCTTGGCGTTGGCATAGAAAAACAGAGTCGTGATGCCCGTGCCAACAACCGCCAGCGGGTAAAACACCGCTTTGTGTCCGATTTCGCGCTCGCGATGGACGAACTTTTCCACCAGCCAGGTCAGCGTCAACGCGGGGAGCAGGTAGATCAAGCCGTAAGTCAGCCAAACGACAATGGCAAAGCCGAGAACACCATCGCTGCTTGCCGATGCGAAGTCGACGCCATCCCAGGTGATCCCAAGCAAAACAAGATAGGTCAGCAGGAAAAAATAGGCGAGGACGCGACGTAGTTCTTGAACGGATAACAAGGGATTCTCCACTAAACCGGGTTTGCTGTACCTGGAAAGCGCCCAGAGGCAAAGCCAACTGATTTCAAGCGCTTAGGTCAGCAACAAGCGGCGAAGTATACCCCTTCGGTCAGGCAAGCCAAAGTCCATCCCGTTCGCCCTGCGACGCGGGGGCGCATGAACTGCATGAAAAGACGGCGTGATAATATTCAGCGCTAATCTTCGCCAAAGCTTTTGCCCATAATGCAGCAGTCCAGCGCCCCGCCCGTCTCATCGTTCAAAATCTATCTGCGGCTGCTGAGTTACCTCCGGCCCTTCGTCGGCCTGTTCGCGGTCAGCCTGCTGGGCTTCATGATTTTTGCGTCGTCCCAGCCAATGCTGGCGGGTATTCTCAAGTACTTTGTTGACGGGCTAAGTGCGAAGTCGGGCGCAAAGCTTGATGCCATCCCCTTGTTCGGCAGCATAGAGCTGAATTATGGCGTGCCGCTGATGCTCATTCTGGCCGTGACCTGGCAAAGTATCGGGGCATTTTTCGGCAACTATTTTCTTGCCAGGGTATCTCTGGGCCTCGTCAATGACTTAAGACGCGCGCTTTTCGACAGCCTGCTTCATTTGCCCAATACCTACTTTGACCAGAACAACTCCGGACACCTGATTTCGCGTATTACCTACAACGTAACGATGGTTACCGGGGCCGCCACCGATGCGATCAAGGTGGTTGTGCGTGAGGGCCTGACGGTCGTTTGCCTATTCTCGTATTTGCGCTGGGTAAACTGGAAACTGACGCTCGTAATGCAGGCAATCCTGCCTGTTATCGGTGTCATGGCCAGCAGCGCCA
>CAJAHZ010000426.1 GCA_903939665.1 uncultured Pseudomonadota bacterium
TGCATTCCGCGCAGGACCGTCAAAAGCGTCGTCGTCCGGCCACAGCACGGGGCCCGGCGCAACGGCATTCACCCGCACCTCGGGCCCCAGTTCGATGGCCAGCGCGCGCGTTAGCCCAAGCAGGCCTGCCTTGGCCGTGCAATACAACGAATAGCCGGCCAGCGGTCGCTCGGCATGAATATCGGTAATATTGACCACCGCCCCGCGTGCGGCTCGCAGATGCGGCGCGGCAGCCTGCGTCAGAAACAGCGGCGCTTTGAGGTTGCTGCCGAGCAAGTCATTCCACGCCGCCAGATCGATCTCGCCGAAAGGCGTCGCAAAAAAACTCGATGCATTATTCACCAACGCATCAAGCCGGCCAAAACGGGCGACCGTTGCCGCGACCAGCAAAGGCAACTGCGCAATATCGAGCAGATCGGCTTGCTGGCAGGCCGCGGAATTCGGGCGGAGCGCATTGAACTCGGCGACCAGCGATTCGGCATCAGCGGTCGCCGTACGGTAATGCAGCATGACATTGGCGCCCGTCGCATGCATCTCGCGCGCGATCGCACTGCCGACCCGCTTTGCCGCCCCGGTAACCAAAACCGTCTTGCCATTCACGACATTCACAGCCAACTCCTGAATTTCAGAATGCACAACACAAGGAGCTGGATTTTAACGGTTTTTTGCGGTCGCTGCCCGAAAAAGCGGCTATGCCAGCCGTTCGCCACGGGTTAAACTGCGATTCCTCAGTGGAAAATCCGAACAATGCTTCGAGAAATTCAGAACACCCGACAGATTGCCGGCGAATCGCCTCGCCGCTGGTTCCATTCGTCCGAGATGGATCTCATTGTCTGGCTGAGCAGCGCTGCGGATGATGAAATTATCGGTTTCCAGCTTTGCTACGACAAGGTTCGAGGCGAAAAGGCGCTGCACTGGAAGGCCGATCGCGGCTTCTCGCACATGGATGTCGATGACGGCGAAGACACCGCCGGCAAGCACAAGGCTTCGCCCCTGCTGATGCCGGACGGCGCTTTCGACAGCCAGGCGGTGCAACGGCGTTTTTCTTGCGCCGCGCAAACGCTGCCGGACGACATTCGCAATTTTGTCGAAAACAAACTTGGGCAGGCATTCTGACTGCCTATTGTGTATTCACCATTCACCTCCTGAGCCCGCCAACCATGCCGAACGAAGACCTCCCGCTCGACGCCGACGAATTGATGAACTTTGCCGACCGCATCGAACAATTGCCGCCGGCCGACGCCGAGTGGGTTGGCCGGCTGCTGCAAGAATGCATGCGCTGCCGCATGCACGAAGCCGAACTGCTGGCCGAAGCCCATGGTCTCGGCAGCAGTCACAGCGAGCTCGAAGATCAGCTTGCCCAGATCGCCCTCGACGCGGCAGAGTGGTTAAAGACGCTGTGGAACGTCGGTTACATGGGAGCCGGCAACTTCCCGACACAGCCGCGCTCGGCCTTTCCCAGCGTCGAACTTGAAGACATTCTCAAATCCGCACTGTTCGCCCGCATTCGCCAAGGTAAGCGCCCACTTCCGTTTCCGCCGCCAACACAAAACGGATCACCCTGGCATGAGCTGGTTGAAAGCAGCACGGAAATTCACACCGTCGCCGCCGAGATTATTCACGACGAGCAGGGCTTACCGATCGGCGCGAGCATCGAAGCCTGCAACGACTGGCGAATCGTCGAAGAAATCGCCAAGGATAGCGAATACCTGGTCCAGCATCAGGGCAAAGGACCAGTCTACCGACTACGGCTTGATATTTTCACCGCTGAACTGCACCGCGAACCACCGCGTTGGACGCGGGCGATCCACCAGCAAGAGCGTGGCGGCTTTCGCAGCTACACGCTCGAATGGCCAAAAGAAGACGGCAGCGTTCAGTCCGTTGCCTTGCGCGCCGCCACCTGGGAGCGCGCCGAATCCGAAGCCGAGCACTGGATCGCCAACAAATACCCGGAAATGTACGGGCAGGTGCGCTTTGAACGAAGCGAATAAGGGGCGTTGACGCATCAACGCCAAACCAAACGCCACACCGCCCTCACTGGAATCGCCATGTCACTGCCCACCCCTGACGCAGACGGACTCGCCTATAGCGCGGCGCTCACCCGACGCATTGCCGACGAAATCGACGCGACCGGCGGCTGGATCGGTTTCGACCGTTTCATGGAACTGGCGCTCTACGCACCGGGAATGGGCTATTACTCAGGCGGCGCGCGCAAATTCGGGGCGGCTGGCGATTTTGTCACCGCGCCGGAACTGTCTTCGACCTTTGGCCAGACAATCGGCACGCAAGTTGCACAGCTTCTCGCGCTCAGCGCGCCAAACGTGATCGAGGTGGGCGCCGGTTCCGGACGACTGGCGGCCGACCTGCTGCTCGAACTGGAACGGCGTTCGGCACTGCCCCGGTCCTACGGCATCCTCGATCTTTCCGGCGAGCTGCGTGCGCGGCAGCGCGAAACAATTGCCGAGCGTGCGCCGCATCTGCTCGACCGGGTCAGCTGGCTCGACCGCCTACCGCAGCATTTCGACGGCCTCGTGCTGGCCAATGAGTTGCTCGACGCCATGCCGGTACATCTCGTCGCCTGGCGCAGCGAGGGCATCTGCGAACGCGGGGTGTGTATTGAGCAGGGGCAGTTCGCATGGCGCGATCGCCCGGCCAGCGGCCACCTGCTCGAACGTGCGCAAGCACTGACTGAAGAGTGTTCGCTGCTGCCCGGCTACCTGAGTGAAATCTGCCTCGCCGCACCGGCCTGGGTGGCGGCCTGGGGCAACATCATTGGGCGCGGCGCGCTGCTTCTGATCGACTACGGATTCCCGCGCCGTGAGTATTACCATGCGCAGCGCGACGCCGGCACCTTGATGTGCCACTACCGCCACCACGCACACGGTGAACCCTTCTATCTGCCGGGGCTGCAGGACATCACGGCACACGTTGACTTCACAGCCATCGTCGAGGCCGGCTGCGAGGCCGGGCTGGATTTTCTCGGCTACACGACGCAGTCGAGCTTTCTTCTCAACTGTGGCTTGCCCGAAGTCCTCGGGCGGACGCCAGCCGAAGACAGCGCACGCTATCTGCCACTCGCCAACGCGGCCCAAAAACTGATTTCGCCGGCCGAAATGGGCGAACTCTTCAAGGTCATCGCACTGGGCAGAGGAATCACGGAAACCTTGATCGGCTTCGTGCAAGGCGACCGCAGTGAAACGCTGTAGCTATCCGTTGCCCAGCGTTCCCGCGTTCAGTTTTTCCAGCTGCTCGCGGATTTTTGCCGGTTCTTCGAGGCGCAGCATGCGCCGGACAATCGGCCCCAGTTCGGAAACATCGCTCTGCATCACCTTTTGCTTGACCTCGAGAATATGCGCCGGATGCATCGAGAACTGGCGCAGCCCCATGCCGAGCAGCAAGCGGGTCAGCGTCGGATCGCCCGCCAGTTCGCCACAGACGGAGATCGGCATGTTGGCTTTTTCGGCGCTGGTGATCGTGTGGGCAAGCAACATCAGCACGGCCGGGTGCAAAGGATCGTAAAGGTGCGAAACCTGCTCATCGCTGCGATCGATGGCCAGGGTGTACTGGATCAGGTCGTTGGTGCCTATCGAGAGGAAATTCAGGCGGCGAAGAAACAGGCCAACGGCCAGTGCCGCCGCCGGTATCTCGATCATGCCACCCACTTCGATGCTTTCATCAAAAGCGATCTTCTGACCGCGCAGGCTTGATTTGGCCTGCTCAACGGCGGCCAGCGTCTGGTCGATCTCGTGGGCGTGCGAAAGCATCGGGATCAGCAGCTTGATCCTGCCGTACTTGGAAGCGCGCAGGATGGCGCGCAGCTGTTTCTGGAACATCTTCGGCTCGGCCAGCGACACGCGGATGGCGCGCAGGCCGAGTGCCGGATTGGTATGCACGCGATCGCCAACAACATCCTCGGGGTGCAGATCCTTGTCGGCGCCCAGATCGAAGGTGCGGATGGTGACCGGCCGCCCTTCCATCCCCTTGACGACCTTGCGATAGGACTCGAACTGCTCGTCCTCGGTCGGCATGTCGCCACGGCCAAGAAAAAGAAACTCGGTACGAAACAGACCGATGCCCTCGGCGCCCCCCTCAAGTGCCGCAGTTACGTCGCCCGGCAGTTCGATGTTGGCGTGTAGGGCAATATCAACGCCGTCGAGCGTCGCGGATTTTGCCGTTTTCAGCCGCTTGAGCTTCGAGCGCTCAAGCTCGATTTGACTTTTGCGCAGCCGGTATTCTTCGAGCACGCGCGGATCGGGATTGACGATCAGCACGCCACGCGTGCCATCGACAATGATCGTTTCCTTGTCGCGAATCAGCTGCCGGGCGTTGTGCAGCCCGAGCACGGCAGGGATTGCCAGACTGCGCGCCAGAATAGCCGTGTGCGAGGTGGCGCCACCGACATCGGTGACGAAGGAGGCGAAATGATGCTCCTTGAAGGCAATCACATCGGCCGGCGCCAGATCATGCGCGACGACAATCAGGTTCTCTTCCTTGACGCCTTTTGCTGCCTTCAGCGCCGCGCGGCCCGGCTGGCCGACCAGTTCCCTGACTACCCGCTCAACCACCTGGCGCACGTCGTAGCTGCGCTCGCGCAGATACTGATCCTCGATCTGCTCGAATTGCTCGACCAGCAACTCCATCTGCTGCACCAGCGCCCACTCGGCATTGCAACGCCGCTCGCGGATCAGCTGTTTGGGAACCTCGGAGAGTTCGGGATCGGAGAGAATCATCGAATGCAGGTCGATGAAGGCACCGAGCTCAGCCGGAGCATGCTCCATGCTCTCCTTCATCATTTCGAACTCGGCGCGCACGCGCGCCAAGGCTGCTTCGAAGCGCGCTATCTCGCGGTCCACCATGCGCGGCGCGATGACCAGATGCGACACCTCAAGTGTCGCGTGCGACATGAGGTGCGCCTGACCGATGGCAATGCCATCGGAGACTGCGAGCCCATGCAGAGTGAAACTCATGGCCGGCAACGAAGCAAAAATGATGGGGCAGGGATCGGCATGATCAAACTCACTCCCCCTCGCCAAACTTGTCGGCGATCAATTTGAGGATGGCCTCAAGCGCTGCCTGCTCATCTTCGCCAATGGTGTCAATCACGACCGACGACCCTTTGCCGGCGGCGAGCATCATCACGCCCATGATGCTCTTGGCGTTGATGCGGCGCGGGCCCTTCTCCATCCATACTTCGGATTTGAAGCTGCCGGCCAATTGCGTCAGCTTGGCCGAAGCGCGCGCGTGCAGGCCGAGCTTGTTGATGATTTCAGTTTCGGCGCGTGCCATCAATAATCCTTGTTGGGTTTTCAGCGCCAGCCTTCGAGGCTGACCGGCTACATATTCATCACGCCATCGCGGGCGCCGCTGATGGCTTTTTGCATCATGATTTCCATGCCCTTGTCGCGATAGGTCAGGGCGCGCAGCAACATCGGCAGACTGAGCCCGGCGACGCCTTCAATGCGCCTTGGCTCAAGCAGCTTGAGTGTCAAATTGGCCGGCGTAGCGCCAAAGATGTCGGTCATGATCAGGACGCCCTTGCCGCCGTCGACCTCTTTCAGCAGCAGTCTGGCCAAGGGCAAAACGTCGAGCGGGTCGTCCTGCGCCGCCACACCGAGTTGCGCAATAAGCGGTGGCCGCTTGTTCAGTACGTGGCAAACGTTCTGAATCATGCTTTCGCCGAACGTGCCATGAGTTATCAGGAGAATGCCGATCATTGCGATGGGGTCACTGCGCGTGGTTGCGAGTCGTCATTCTAAGTGATTCTGCCGCACCTGAAAGCCTCTCAGGGGAGTATTTCCAGCGTTTTTGGCTGGCCGCCGACATACTCGAGCCGCCGATGCAGGGCCGCGCTAACCTGCACGCGCCCTTCGGCGTCGACGCGCAGCACCTGGTCGACGGCCAGCACCCGCGCCAGCCGAGGCCAGTCGTTGCCGGCGATGAACAGCGGTTTGGATGCCGCATCCGAGAGCGTTCCGGCAGCCGGTCGCGGTGAAATGAGCACGGTCAGCGCCTGCGTGTGCATCACTGGCTCGCCAGAA
>CAJAHZ010000427.1 GCA_903939665.1 uncultured Pseudomonadota bacterium
AGCAAGCCCAGATCAACTGCGGCGCCGTACTCGCCGACGTGTTGCACGGCACCGGCAAGAACGGCGCGCAGATTGCCACCCAGGCCCGCGATGCCGCCATCGCCCTCTACTCGGCAGCCGCCAACTACGCCGCCACACGCGGCATCATCATCGCCGACACCAAGTTCGAATTCGGCGTCGACGCAGCCGGCACGCTGCACCTGATCGACGAAGCGCTGACCCCCGATTCATCACGCTTCTGGCCGGCCGACAGCTACCGCGAAGGCAGCAACCCGCCGTCGTACGACAAACAATACGTGCGCGACTATCTGGAAACGCTCGACTGGGGCAAGGTTGCGCCGGGGCCGCAGTTGCCGGCTGAAGTGATTTCCCGCACGCGGGACAAGTACGTTGAGGCTTGCGAATTGCTGACGGGGAAGAAGTTCGTCGACTGAGGCTGGATCGGCTTTGCAGCAGCACACTGACGGGCGGCTTTGGCTGCCCGTTGTTTTATGGGTTTCCGTGGGCTTTGGGTTTTTCTGATGCGCTGTATTCCGCCCCTGACGGGCGGGCATGACAAAGCAAACCGAGTGATGCATTACCACATGTGGTTTCGTTTTCACTCGGTTTTGAAGCTAGCTCCCCTCGACGCCGCCGAGCAGCGGAGACGGGCCGGGGGCAGTCGGCGAGGACTGTCTGAGCCTGAAGGGCGAGTTCCGCAGCCGCCCGGCACGTTGAGCAGCGCAGGGAACTCCTTTGGAGCTTCATCCCAAAGGAGCGGCGACGCGGGGTCGCCTTTTCTTTGGCTACTTTCTTTTGGCGAAGCAAAAGAAAGTAAGCCCGCCCGTCAGGGGCGGAACACGGCCCCGCAGAAAAACCTACAGCCGAGAACCTTCCCCCTCCCCACAAGTCGAATACCCGCCACAACCTTGTAAAATAGCGGCCATCACACCGCAAACCCCCAGAGACCCCATGAAAACCAACCCCCTGCTCGACTTCTCCGGCCTCCCCCGTTTCGACACAGTCACCCCTGCCGACGTCCAGCCGGCCATCAGCCAGTTGCTCGACCAGAGCCGAAAGCTCGTTGAACAACTGACTAGCGATGATGCTCCAGCCACTTGGGATAACTTTGCCGTACCGCTGACCGACAACATCGAACAACTGTCCCGTGCCTGGGGCATTGTCGGCCACCTGCATTCGGTCAACGACATTCCGGAATGGCGCGAGGCCTACAACGGGATGTTGCCGGAAGTCTCGCGTTTCTACGCCGAACTTGGCCAGAACCTGAAGCTCTTTGCCAAGTACAAAACAATTCGCGAAGGCAATGAATACGCCAGCCTTTCTGTGGCCCGACGCAAAATCATCGACAACGAAATCCGCGATTTCCGCCTGTCGGGCGCCGAGCTGCCGGAGGACAAGAAGCCGCGCTTCCAGGCCATTTCAGAAGAACTGGCCAGCCTTTCGGCCAAGTTCTCGGAAAACCTGCTCGACGCCACCAACGCCTTTGCCGAAATCGTCAGCGACGAGACCGAACTCGCCGGACTGCCCGTCGACGTCCGACAGGCGGCCCGTGAAGCGGCAGACAAAGAGGGCAAAACCGGCTGGAAATTCACACTGCATATGCCGTCCTACCTGCCGGTCATGCAATACGCCGACAGCCGCCGGCTGCGTGCGGCGATGTATCGTGCCTACGCCACGCGCTCGGCTGAATTCGGCCCGTCCGAACTCGACAACACACCGCTCGTTCGGCGCATTCTCGAACTGCGTCGCGAAGAGGCCCAATTGCTCGGCTACAACAACTACGCCGAAGTATCCCTGGTTCCCAAGATGGCCGAATCGGTGCCGCAGGTGCTCACCTTCCTGCGCGATCTGGCCGTCAAGGCCAAGCCCTTTGCACAGAAGGACATTACCGAACTGCGCGAGTTTGCGCGCAACGAACTCGGGCTGGAAACGCTTGAGCCATGGGATGTCGGCTACGCTTCGGAGAAACTGCTGCAGGCGCGCTACGCCTTCTCCGAACAGGAAGTGAAGCAGTACTTTACCGAACCGAAAGTAATGGCCGGCCTCTTCCATGTTGTCGAGACGCTGTTCGGCGTCCGCCTGAAAGCGGACAGCGCACCGGTCTGGAATGACGACGTGCGCTTCTTCCGCATAGAGACGCCGGCAGGCGAACTCATCGGCCAGTTCTATCTCGACCTCTACGCGCGCGACACCAAGCGCGGCGGAGCCTGGATGGACGAGGCGATCACCCGGCGCCGGGCAATTGGCGGCATCCAGAAACCGGTCGCCTACCTCAACTGCAACTTCTCGCGCCCTGTCGGCAACAAACCGGCAACCTTCACGCACGATGAAGTCACGACGCTATTTCACGAAACCGGCCACGGCCTGCACCACCTGCTGACTCGCGTTGACGAGCTTGGCGTCTCGGGAATCCACGGCGTCGAATGGGATGCCGTCGAACTGCCTTCGCAGTTCATGGAGAATTATTGCTGGGAATGGTGCGTGCTGCAGGAGATGACCGGCCACGTCGACACCGGCGCCACGCTGCCGCGCGAACTTTTCGAAAAAATGCTGGCGGCAAAGAATTTTCATAGCGGCCTGCAGAACGTTCGACAGCTTGAATTTTCGCTGTTTGATCTCTTGTTGCATGCGGACTTCGATCCGACCGGGCAGCGCAGCGTACTCGATCTGCTGGCCGATGTACGGCGCGAAGTGGCGGTGATCGTGCCGCCGGAATGGCATCGTTTCCCCAACAGTTTTTCTCACATTTTTGCCGGCGGTTACGGCGCCGGCTATTTCAGCTACAAGTGGGCGGAAGTTTTGTCTGCCGACTGCTACGCGGCTTTCGAGGAAGCAGGTGACCCGTTCGACCCGGCAACCGGCAAGCGATTCCTCGATGAGATCATCTCCGCTGGCGGCGCCCGCCCGGCGATCGACAACTTCCGCGCCTTTCGCGGTCGCGAGCCGCAGGTCGATGCGCTGCTTCGTCACAGTGGTATGATCGCTGCGTAAATATCAGGAGAAATACCATGCTGCTGATGCCTTCATTGCGCCTCGCGCTGCTTGCCGCAATGCTGCTGGTCGCCTCGCAGGCCGGCGCGCAAACGACCTATCAATGGATCGACCCGAAGACCGGATCGACCGTAATCTCGGACCAACACCCCCCGCCTGGCACCAAGCAGGTGCTCAAACGCGAATCAGACGACAGCGGAGGCAGCCAGCAAATGCCTTATGCCACGCGACAGGCTGCCGAAAAGTTTCCGGTCACGCTATACACCAGCGCAAATTGTGCTGAAGGATGCAAGCTGGCACGCAGTTTACTCAGTGGACGCGGTGTTCCCTTCTCGGAAAAGATGCTGAAAACCCAGGAGGAAATAGCCGAACTCGGGAAACAAATGGGCGGCGAAGCTTCGGTCCCCAGCATCAGCGTTGGCCGGCAGAACTTCCAGGGGTTTGAGTCGGGGGCCTGGAATAATCTGCTCGACCTTGCTGGCTATCCAAAATCCGCGCCTTACGGCGCCAAGCCATCCGGCACGTTTGCTAAATGAAGATTGCGGCATGGAACGTCAACTCACTGAAGGTTCGACTGCCACAACTGCTCGAATGGCTTGAGGCGAGCAAGCCGGACCTCGTCTGCCTGCAAGAAACGAAACTGGAAGATCACAATTTTCCACGCCAGGAGATTGAATCTTCCGGCTACCAGGTCGCTTTTTCAGGCCAGAAAACGTATAACGGTGTCGCACTGCTGGCGCGCGAGACGCCAACCGACATCGTCTGCGGCAACCCGCACTTTCCCGACGAACAAAAACGACTGATCGCCGCCACCGTCGGCGGCATTCGCGTTGTCTGTGCCTACGTTCCCAATGGGCAGGCCGTCGGCAGCGACAAGTACGCATACAAACTGGCATGGCTCGATGCGCTTGCGCCATGGCTTGGCGAGCAACTGGCGAGCAACCCTCAACTGGTGCTGGCGGGCGATTTCAACATTGCGCCGGAAGACCGCGACGTACACAACCCGGTCGCGTGGGCCGACCAGATCCTTTGTTCCGCGCCGGAGCGGGCCGCATTCCAGCGCCTGCTCGGGCTTGGCATGAAAGACAGCTTCCGTCTGTTCGAGCAGCCTGAGAAGTCGTTCTCCTGGTGGGACTACCGCATGCTCGGTTTCCAGAAAAACCAGGGGCTGCGCATCGACCACATCCTGCTTTCCGAACCGCTGGCGGCGCGCTGTACAGCGGCTGCTATCGACCGGGAGATGCGCAAACGCGAGCGGCCTTCAGACCACGCACCGGTGACTGCAACGCTTGACGGCAAATGCCCGCCTTGACGTCGGTATCACAGGCAAACGTTACCGCCCTTTATCCGGCATTGCGCTCACTGCCGGATGCGGAGCTGGCCACGGTATGCCAGCCATCGGCACGACTTGCTTTACCGGCGGGGACCGAACTCTTTTCCGAACGCCAGCACTGCAAGGGGTTTCCCTTGCTACTCGCCGGCACGGTCAAGGTGATCAAAAACACCTCTGCCGGTCGAGAAATGCTGCTCTACCGTGTAGAACCAGGTGGCTCGTGCATCATCACCTCAAGTTGCCTGCTCGGCCACACAAGCTATTCGGCGCGGGGAATTGCGGAAACACCGCTCTCTCTCCTGTTCCTCCCGGCCGCACTTTTCGACAAGCTGATTGCTGAAAATGCGGCTTTCCGCGACTTCGTTTTCCACCTTTTCTCGGATCGCATCGCCGAACTCATGCAACTGGTTGAGGAGGTGGCTTTTCACCGGCTCGATCAACGATTGGCCAAATTGCTGATCGTCAAAAGTGGCAGCGGCAACGCCCTGAACGCCACGCATCAGGCGCTGGCAGATGAACTGGGCAGCGTGCGCGAAATCATCAGCCGCCTGCTCAAGGGATTTGCGGCACAGGGCCTGGTGGGCCTCGGCCGCGAACAAATCATTCTGCTGGATCGTGATGGTTTGAAGCAACTGGCAGAGATCGGGCGTTAGTACCGATTTCCGGCTATGTGACCTGGGTTACATACGCGACCGAACGGTCGGCGTAACTTGGCACCGTTACTTACAAACTTCAACGGAGTCAATCATGAAAGCAAATGTTGGTGGAATCGACAAAATCCTGCGCATCGTTGCCGGCATCGCGCTCATCGCAATGGCAGCCATGGGCGTTATCGGCATGTGGGGTTACATCGGGGTCGTGCCGTTGCTGACCGGGCTGATCGGCTGGTGCCCGGCCTACACGCTGCTTGGCATCAAAACCTGCCCGATGCAGAAGAACTAATCGTGCGAACTGCAGCTACCGGGATTTGTTTCCGGTATTTTGCAGGCAGCCCCCTGCGGGTTATTTCAGAAAATTTGCGATGCGTATGTAGTCATCAACCGCCAGCTCTTCGGCGCGACAAGTCGGTGCGATACCAAGCGCAGCGAAACCGGCGTCGTCGAGCAGGCCCTTGAGGTTGTTGCGCAGCATCTTGCGCCGCTGACCAAAGGCGGCAGAAACGATGGCGGCAAACTTCGTTTCATCTTTTGCCGACAACTCGGCTGCCGGCTTGGGAATCAGGCGCACAACCGCGGAATCAACCTTGGGTGCCGGATCGAAAGATTCCGGTGGCACGTCGAGCAACCAATCCATGACAAAACGATACTGCAGCATCACCGACAAACGACCGAAATCCGTCGTCCCCGGCACCGCAACCATGCGCTCGACCACTTCCTTTTGCAGCATGAAATGCATGTCGCGCACACATTCGGCAAACCCCGCCAGATGAAACAACAGCGGCGTTGAAATGTTGTAGGGCAGATTGCCTACGATGTGCAGACCGGAAGCGCAGCCGACAGCCAAGGTACTGAAGTCGAAAGCCAGCGCATCGCCTTCGTGGATCGTCAGCTTGTCCGGCGAATAGCGTTTTCTCAGACGGGCAATGATATCCCGGTCGATCTCGACAACCTGCAGATGATCGAGGCGTTGAAGCAGCGGGTCGGTCAGCGCGCCCAGCCCGGGGCCAATCTCGACGACGCAGTCACTACGCTGAGGCGCCACGGCATTGACGATATCGGCGATCACCTGTTGATCGATCAGGAAGTTCTGCCCAAACCGTTTGCGCGCTACGTGTTTGCTCATGCGATCAGCCTTTGTGTATCGATGCTGATCGCTCAGCCATCTCAATTGCCTGCTCAACGGCAAGAAACAGGCTCCCTGGATCTGCCTGTCCGCTACCGGCCAGTTCCAGCGCCGTGCCGTGATCGACGGAAGTCCGGATGATCGGCAAGCCAAGGGTAACATTGATGCCGTTGCCGAAACTCGCGTACTTGAGCGCCGTCAGCCCCTGATCGTGGTACATGGCCAGGACGCAATCGCCGCGCGCCAGCACCGGCGGCGTGAACATCGTGTCGGCCGGCAGCGGACCGATCAGCAACATGCCTTCAGCGCGCAGCTTGTCGAGCACAGGAGCAATGATTTCAATTTCCTCGCGCCCCAGATAGCCGCCCTCACCCGCATGCGGATTCAGCCCGGCAACCAGAATGCGCGGCGCGGCAATGCCGTATTTACGCCCCATCTCGGCGTGCAGAATGCGCAGCGTTTCTTCAAGTGCAGCGCAGGTTACCGCAGCCGGCACGTCTTTCAACGGCAGGTGCGTCGTCACCAGGGCGACGCGCAGCCCCCCGCCAGCCAGCATCATCACGACGCGCGGCGTCGCGGTTTTTTCGGCTAGATATTCTGTATGCCCGGTGAATGGGACGCCGGCCTC
>CAJAHZ010000428.1 GCA_903939665.1 uncultured Pseudomonadota bacterium
TATTCGCTCGCGGCACCAATTTGCTGGCTTTGGCACCTGATGTTTTCGCACCGAAGGAACTGCGCGATCTCGCGGCGCTGCCGGTCGACGAGCAGGCGCAGCGCGCCGTTCTCCTGTGGACGCTTAAAGAAAGCTACATCAAGGCACGCGGCATGGGCCTGTCGCTGCCGCTCGACGGTTTTGCATTCCGTTTTGAACACGGTCGGGTGCGCCTTGAGGTCGAACCCGGCTTGCAGGATGACGGGGCACGCTGGCAGTTTCAGTGGCAGAAACATGGGTCACATTGCATCAGTACGGCGATTGCCTTGCCGAGCCAGCAAAGGCACGCCGGGACGGCCACAATCGCAATCGATAGTGTGCAGTTTCGCTGCGCCGGCTAAGTGATTTGCGCTGCGCTGCAGTTGTGTTCCATTCTTGACCGCAGTGTGACGGTCGAGGATACTCGGCGCTGCGACGACGCCTCATCGCCCTGCGGCAGGCGAAGAGCTTACCTTCAGTCTGAATCCCGCCGAGGCCTGCCGCCTGTTTAACCCCCCCGATGCGTACCGGAGTAAAGAAGTGGATATTGTTCTAGCCAACCCACGCGGGTTTTGTGCCGGCGTTGAACGCGCCATCGCCATGGTCGAACGCGCACTCGAGCGCTTTGGCCGGCCTGTTTATGTTCGCCATGAAGTGGTGCATAACCGCTATGTGGTCGCAGACCTGAAGGCAAAAGGCGCCATCTTCATCGAAGACCTCGACGAGGTTCCCGATGGCGCCACCCTGATTTTCAGCGCACACGGGGTACCCCAGTCGGTACGCAAGGCGGCCGCCGCACGCAATCTTAATGTTTTTGACGCCACCTGCCCGCTGGTCACCAAAGTCCATCTCGAAGTGTCGCGCCTGCGCAAGCAGGGCTACGAAATCATCATGATCGGACACAAGGGCCACCCGGAAGTCGAGGGCACGATGGGCCAGTCCGACGGCGGCATGTATCTGGTGGAATGCGTCGCCGACGTTGCCACGCTGCAAGTCGGCGCCAGTGACAGCGCCCCCGGAGAGGAACCCCGTCTCGCTTTTGTTACCCAGACGACGCTGTCCGTCGATGATGCGACGGCTATCGTCAGCGCACTGAAGGCACGCTTCCCGAACATCGTCGGGCCAAAAAAGGACGACATCTGCTACGCCACGCAGAACCGCCAGGACGCGATAAAGACCATTGCCGGAAAGGTCGACGTGATGCTGGTGGTCGGTTCGGTCAACAGCTCCAATTCCAATCGTTTGCGTGAAGTCGCCGAGTATCAGGGCGCCCGCGCGCTCTTGATCGACGATGCCGGCAATATCGATCCGGCGCTGCTGGCCAATTGCGGCACGATCGGCGTCACCGCCGGCGCATCAGCGCCCGAAGTGTTGGTGCAGGGCGTCATTGCGCGCCTGGTCGAACTCGGCGGCAAGGTTTCGGGTCAGGTCGAGCAACGCTCCGAAGGTGTGGTCTTCGCGCTGCCGAAAGACCTGTAGGGCGTCACCGGCGACTTAACGGGCATCACACGATGGCTGGCCGGGGCTCGGTATCGCTCAGGAAAACAAGTTTTGCATAAAAACCGGTAAAACAGCCTTAAAAGTGGATAAAAGCATCGAAACCGCACACATCGCGGGCCCCCTCTCTTGCGAAACACAGGCAGGCGAACGCTTGAGCGCCGTGACGAATACACGGGGTGCTGACCCCGGCAGAATTCGGCGCGATTGACTGCTACGGCGAGAGTCGGCGATACTCCCGCAATTGTTGACGCTGCTGCACTTGCGTTTACCCTTATACCGCTGCCCCCCCTGACCGAAGTGGGCATTGAAGTTCTGATTCCTTGGATGTCCGATGCAATACCAAAACGTTTCAATTTTAAGTCTCGCGCACATTGACGCACCTCACCGCATTTCGTCTTCCGAGTTGTCCCGGCAATTTGCCCAGACCCTTGAACGGCTGGGGATGCGCCTTGAGGTCCTGGAGTACGCCTCCGGGATAGAGGCCCGGCGTTACTGGGACAAGGATGTCCAGCCCAGCGCGGTCGCCGCACTGGCAGCAGAAAAGGCACTGCGTGATTCGGGCATCGATCGGTCGCGCGTCGGCATCATTGTCAACACCTCGGTCTGTCGTGACTATATCGAACCTTCTACCGCCTGCCTGGTCCATGAACGGCTCGGCTTGTCCACGGAATGCCTGAATTTTGACCTGGGAAATGCCTGCCTGGGCTTTTTGAGCGGCATGCAGGTGGTCAGCAACATGATCGAGCGCGGCCAGATCGATTACGGCCTGATCGTTGACGGCGAGAGCGCCCGCTTCGTGCAGGAAGCCACCATTGCACGTCTGCAGCGCCCGGAAACCACCGTCCAGGAGTTTACCGAGCAGTTCGCGACGCTGACGCTGGGTTCCGGCTCTGTCGCCATGCTGCTTGCCCGCACCGATCTCGCCCCGGACGGCCATCGCTTCACCGGCGTCGTCAATCGTGCCGCCACACAGCACAGCGGGCTGTGCCGTGGCCAGATCGACCACATGGTCACCGATGCCAAGGCGCTGCTGGTGGCCGGAATCGATCTTGCCGCGCAGACTTTCGACCATGCGAAAGCCGATTTTGGCTGGATCAAGGACGGCGTCGATCAGGTCGATGAGTACGTCTTGCATCAGGTCAGCGGCACGCATACGGCCAGTTTGTGCCAGGCGCTGGGGCTCGATAGCAAGAAAGTTCTGGCCATCTACCCCGAGTTTGGCAACATCGGCCCCGCCTCAGTGCCGATCGCGCTTTCCAAGGCCGCTGAAGGCGGGCGTCTGCAAAAGGGCAGCCGTGTCGCCCTGATGGGCATCGGCTCCGGGCTGAACTGCAGCATGGCCGAGGTCATCTGGTGAGCGTAGTTGGTCAGGCGCTGTACCCTTTCAAGTCGAATTTTTTTGACCGTGGTTCAGGTCTGCAGATGCACTACCTTGATGAAGGCGCGGGCGCACCTGTCCTCATGGTGCATGGCAATCCTTCCTGGTCCTTCTATTACCGCAACCTGGTGCAGGCGCTGTCGGGCACGCACCGCTGCATCGTGCCGGACCATATCGGCATGGGCCTGTCCGACAAGCCCGGCGATGCGGCCTACGCCTACACGCTGGCGCAGCGCATCGACGATCTTGATGCATTGATCAGCTCGTTGAAGCTGAGCGAGCCTGTAACGCTGGTGGTGCACGACTGGGGCGGCATGATCGGCTTTGGCTGGGCAGTCCGGCACCCCGAGCAGGTCGCGCGCATTGTCATCCTGAATACCGGCGCTTTCCCCTTGCCCAAAGAGAA
>CAJAHZ010000429.1 GCA_903939665.1 uncultured Pseudomonadota bacterium
CCTTGCGGTTGCGCATCAGTTGCGCCTCGCGCTCCATCGCGCCCAAACGTCGCTGGAACATCTCGTGCTCCTGCTTATGGATGTCGAGCAATACGCAAAGCTGCTCGAAGCTCACGGGCTTGCCCTGCTCTTCAAGTATCTGCAGGATGTATTCGCGAGACGGCAACGGCTGCTCGTAGGTTTTACGCTCGCGCTCGAAATGCGGGTCGTTCTTCCTGATTCTGGAGAGTTTTTTTATTGACATTTTGTGCTGTTCCTTTAAAATGCGGCCTTCTTCGGAAATGCCCAGGTGGCGGAATTGGTAGACGCGCCAGGTTCAGGTCCTGGTAATCGCAAGGTTGTGGAGGTTCGAGTCCTCTCCTGGGCACCAAGATTCAATGAAAGCCAGCTTATTAGCTGGCTTTTTCATTTCCAGCCGGGTATTTCCATTTTGCTTACTGAGCGCAGAGAAATTCATGCGTTCAAAGCGACAGGCCGGCGTTCTGCCGGCCTGTCAAAATACATTACGCAAACGGATGTCTGCGCAAGATCGTTTCGTCGCGCTCGGGGCCGGTCGACACAATATCGATCGGCACCTCGCACAGGGCTTCGATACGTGCCAGATAAGCGCGCGCTGCAGCCGGCAAAGCTTCCATGGTATTCGCACCGACCGTCGATTCGCTCCAGCCAGACAGCGTTTCGAAGATCGGCTGACAATCGGCTACTTCATCAGCGCCCATCGGCAGCAGATCGACAATCTTGCCGTTGAGCTGATAGCCCGTACAGATCTTTAATTCGGCCAATCCATCGAGCACGTCGAGTTTGGTAATACACAGGCCGGTTACGCCGTTGATCTGGATCGAACGCTTGAGTGCCGGGGCATCAAACCAGCCACAGCGACGCTTGCGCCCGGTTACCGTGCCGAACTCCTTGCCCTTTTGCGACATCTGATAGCCCGGAACACCCGCTGTTTCAATATCGAGTTCGCACGGGAAAGGGCCGCCGCCAACGCGCGTGCAGTAGGCCTTGGTGATGCCGAGAACATAATGCAGCATACCCGGGCCGACACCTGCACCAGCCGAAGCCTGGCCAGCCACGCAGTTCGACGAAGTAACGAACGGATAGGTGCCGTGGTCGATGTCGAGCAAAGCGCCCTGCGCACCTTCAAACAACAGATTCTGCCCTGCCTTGTTGGCCGCGTAGAGTGCAGCCGAAACGTCGGTAACCATCGGCCTGATCGCTTCGGCATCGGCCATCGCCTGCGCCAGAATAGTTTCATAATCGACCGCTTCGGCGCCCAGATACTTGGTCAGCACGAAGTTGTGGTAATCGAGGTTCTCCTTGAGCTTCTCGGCGAAGCGCTCGGGATAGAACAGGTCGTAGACGCGCAGCGCACGACGCGCCACCTTGTCTTCGTAGGTCGGGCCGATGCCCTTGCCGGTAGTGCCGATCTTCGCATCGGCGCACTTGGCGGCCTCGCGTGCGCGATCAAGCGCCGAGTGATAGCCAAGGATAATCGGGCAACCCGGGCTGATTTTCAGCCGCGAGCGAACTTCAATGCCGCCGTCCTCGAGTTCCTTGATTTCGGAAAGGAGATGGTGCACATCGAGAACGACCCCGTTGCCGATATAGCAGGCAACGCCATCACGCACGATGCCGGAAGGCACCAGGTTAAGCTTGTATACTTTTTCGCCGACGACCAGCGTGTGACCGGCGTTATGACCGCCCTGAAAGCGCACAACGCCCTTTGCGTGGTCAGTCAACCAATCGACG
>CAJAHZ010000430.1 GCA_903939665.1 uncultured Pseudomonadota bacterium
GATAACTGCAGCGCGACGCGCTGCCGCTCCGGTGGAATATCGGGGTCGAGCGCGATGATGCTGCCCTGCCCCGGATAGGCGATATGCGCCAGCGCTTTGGGCTCGGCGAGACGAACGACGCGCATGCCGGTACCGGCAACAAACCATTCCTGGCGCGCCGGCTCGTTTATTTTTCCCGAAGGTTCAAAGCGGATGGCTTGGCGCAGCACACCGGGCGGAGGCTTCGGCGCCTCGCTACGCGACCGCGCCCGGCCATCGCCGCCACGATGCAGCCAGTCCATCACCTCGCGCCAGACCGGCGCTGCGCCGGAAACACCCGACACGTCGTGCATCGCCTCGCCCGCCGCATTGCCTACCCACACGGCGACGGTATAGCGCTGCGAGAAACCGACACACCAGTTGTCGCGCATATCCTTGCTGGTGCCGGTTTTTGCGGCGCTCCAGTAAGGGGTGGCGAGCCAGGATTCGAGGCCGAAAGTGCCCGCGCGCGCACTGCGGTCGGCCAGGATATCGGTGGCGATGAAGACCGGCGCGACCGCCGCCGCACGCCGCGCCGCGCCGCTGAATACGCCGTTGCAGCCGCCTTCGGCGCAAGGGGCGCGCTGTGGATCAGCGGTGACGCGCAACGGTGACCACAGCCCGCCATTGGCCAGCGTGCGATAGGCGTTGGCCAGCATGAGCAGCGAAACATCCGCCGAGCCGAGTGCGAGACTGAAGCCATAGTAATCGCCGTTCTCGGTGAGACTTTTGAAACCGAAAGCATGCAGACGATCACGAAAAGCATCCGGCCCGATGCGCACCAGCGTACGCACTGCGGGCACGTTGAGCGAGCCGCCGAGCGCCATGCGCGCGCTGACCCAGCCCCGGTACTGCGGCGTGTAGTTCTGCGGCACGTAAAGGCCGTTGCTGGTGGTCACCGCAAGCGGTGAATCGTCAACCAGCGATGCCGCCGTCAGATCGCGCCGCTCGAAGGCCAGCGCGTAAAGAAAAGGCTTGAGTGTTGATCCGGCCTGTCGCAATGCCGCCGCACCGTCGACTTCAGGCGCATCCGACAGCACACCGCTGGAGCCCACCCAGGCACGCACCTCGCCGCTGGCGTTGTCGATCACCAGCAAGGCGCCGTCTTCGGCATTCTGCTTGACGATGTCGCGCAACTGGCGCTGCAGCGCGGCGGTAGCGAAACGCTGAAGATCGGCGTCGAGCGTACTTTTCAGGCGCTCACCCGAATGCGTGAGCAGCTTGCGTGCAAGATGCGGCGCAAGGTTTGGCGACTGTTCGCTACCCAGCCAGCCCGCGCCGCCCTCGGCAGCATGCAGGCCGCCGGCCAGCGCCAGCCGGGCAAGGCCATCGAGACCGTCGCAATTCGCAAAATTCGCCGAGTTTGCCGCCGCCTTTTTCATCTGCGCCATCCTTTGCAACACGCCGCAGGCACGCGTTGCGACAAGCTGCGGCGCAGCGCCCGGCGTGCGCAGCAATGCCGCCGCCAGCGCCGATTCGTGCTCGTCGAGGCCGTCCGGCCATTTGCCAAACAGGCCGCGACTCATTGCCGCGACGCCGACCAGTTCGCCACGAAAACCGGCGAGGTTGAGGTAGGCCTCAAGGATTTCGTCTTTTTTCCAGCGCCGTTCCAGCCATAACGCGCCAGTCGCCTGCGAGATTTTTTCGGTCACGCTGCGCCGACCATGCCGTTGCGCGTCTTCATCAAGAAAGCCGACCAGCTGCATCGAAAGGGTGCTCGCACCGCGCGTTTTCGTGTTCCACAGATTGCGCCAGGCACTCGTCGCTGCCGCACTCCAGTCGACGCCGCTGTGCTCATAGAAACGCCGATCCTCAGAAACCAGCAGCGCGCGCAGCAAGGCCGGCGACACATCCTCGATACGCGTCCATGGCAAGCGGCGCGCACGCATCTCGATGCGCTGGCTTTGCAGCGGCCGGCCATCGCGGGCGAGCAGAATGGCGTCGGATTCGCTGTAGCTGGCGCGAACTTCCTGGAAGGCGGGGAATGCGGCGGCCTCACCCGCCAACAGGACCAGGCCGATGATGAAGGCGGCAATAGCCACTTGCGCTTTGACTATTGGCGAATGATTCCGCGGTTTCCTTCTGGTCATGCGCCGGCTCCATTTCGTGGCCGCCATGCGACCGTTTATCGAGCAAGGCTATCACTTATCTCGGGGTACGATTTTCCGGGGCCGGCTCTGTGCTCGAGGATATCGCAGGCCGCATCCCTTGACGCACCCCAAGCAGGCCTTACACTGTACGACGACCGGGGGAAGCAGGTTCTATCACGTTGACCCGAGCCGGAATCAAAAACGCCACGGATCGACCCGAATGATACTGAGAATACTGATCGTGATTGCCGCCCTTGCCACGGGAGGCGCCTTTGCCGCCAGCCCGGGCGTGGCCGAAGCATCCGTCGAAATCGTCAGCGCTGAATTCGGCATTTTTGCCGACAGCTCGCCGCAAGAACTGATTTTCGAGCCGAGCAATGTCGTCCCGCATAAGACGGGGCAACGCTACGGCTGGGTTATCGAAGTCCGGACCGCCAAACGCACCCTGAGTGTTCGCGAAGAATATTTGATCGCAAAACCGGCCAGCCCGCCGAAGAAAATGGACCCGGTCAGCGAAAACCTGAACGTTCCTCTCCAGCGTCGCAATCAGGTCAGCCAGAGACAACTCGTCCCGGTCGACGGCAGGATCTTCGGCGAATGGTCGATCGGCCCGAACGAACCGGCCGGGCACCGGCATCTTCAGGTAGTCGTCGAAGGTCAGGTGGCTGCAAGCTTCGAGTACGACGTAAAATAAAACAATGGCAGGGAACAACGGCAAGGCGCGGGGATCAGAACTCAGCGTTCAATAATCAATACATCAATGCCAACAACGGAGCCCCCAGCATGCAACGCTACGAAGTTCATCCCGCTCACTCCACATCGCCCCTTCAACTCACCCGCTTTGACCCGGCGCCGCTTGGCGACAATCAGGTTGCCGTCGCCATCAAGGCGGTATCGCTGAATTATCGGGATATTCTGGTCAGCCAGAACACTTACTTCTCGCCGATCCCCGATGGTCTTGTTCCGTGTTCGGACGGTGCCGGCGAGGTCGTGGCCGTTGGCAAGGAAGTTCGCGGGCTTAGCATCGGCGATCGGGTTGCCACTTTGTTCTTCCCGCGCTGGCAAAGCGGCCCGCCCGAAGCCGCCAGCATTTCCGGTGCACTGGGCGCCGAAATGGACGGCGCATTGACTGAGCACTTTGTCAGCGAGGAGAGCGGGCTGATCAAAATTCCGGACGCCATTAGTTTTTCCGAAGCGGCCACGCTGCCCTGCGCTGCCCTCACCGCGTGGAACGCCCTGTTTGAGGCCGGCAATCTCAAGCCCGGTCAGACGGTGCTGCTGCTGGGCACGGGCGGCGTCTCGATCTTCGCCCTGCAATTTGCCAAGGCTGCCGGCGCCCGGGTGATCATCACCTCAAGCGACGACAGCAAGCTGGAACACGCCCAACGGCTCGGCGCCGACCATGGCATCAACTACAAGACCTTCCCCGACTGGGCGCAGGAAGTGCTGCGCCTGACCGCAGGACAAGGGGTGGATGTGGTTGTCGAGGTCGGCGGCCCGGGCACGCTGGAGCGCTCCCTGATGAGCCTGCGGACCGGCGGTCGCATTGCCTACATCGGCGTCCTGACCGGACTGGCCGCACAGGCCAACCCGGTCATGCTGATCCCCAAGGTCGCCAGCATTCACGGCATTTTCGTCGGCAACCGCGCCATGTTTTCCGCCATGCTGGATGCCATTGCCCGCCATGGCATCCAGCCGGTAATCGACCGGGAGTTTCCCTTTGCCGAAGCCCCTGCCGCGCTCACCCGCCTGCGTAGCGGCGGTCACTTCGGCAAGATCGTGATTCAGGTCGGCAACTGATCCGGACGTAAAGAAAGAACGATGCCAACACTCGGACACCCGATCTCGATGCACGCCATAAAAAACATCACCCGGGTCCTCTTCGCCTGGCTGTCGAGCGGTCGTTTTCTTGATCTGGTGTCCACGCGGCATCACAGCGCCTACCTCACGCGCCATCGACTCGACGCCTTTGTCACGCGCATCCGTCTTGTTTCGATCGCCTTCTCGGCACTGACGCTGATCTGGATTGCGCTCGACGCCGCGGCATTCGAAACAAAACACTGGGTGCTGCTGGCGGCCTGCCGCATTTTCGCCTCGCTCGTATTCATTGTGCTGGCCACGGCGCCAGTGCAAGAACCCAGCCGACTGCGCGCATTGAGCATGTTCGGCATCATGCTCGCGATGCCGCTATCGCTCTACGTGGTCTCGCAACTTCTGCTCGCCGGCGCGCCGCCGCAAGGATTGGCGGCAATCAACAACAACCTCTACCGGGCCTTGCCCTTGGTCGTTCTTGCCGGACTGAGCATTTTCCCGCTGGTGGCCAGCGAAGGACTGTTTTTCGCTGCCGTCATCGCAAGCGTCGTCGCCGGAATACACACGACAATCATCGGCGAGAACGCCATCGAGCTGTTATCCACGCTCTGGGTGCTGACCCTCGCTCTGGGCGTCTATCTGCTCGGCTGTGCGATTCAGCTGCACTACATGATGGCGCTCTTGCGCCGGGCCAGCCACGACCCTTTGACTGGCGCCCTGACGCGGCGCAGCGGCGTCGAGGTGCTCGATCTGCATTTCGGGCTCGCCTGCGATCAGGGCGAGCCTTTGTCGCTGCTGTTTATTGATGCCGACAATTTCAAGTCGATCAACGACAACTTCGGCCACGATGCAGGCGATAAAGCGCTCAAGGAGATCGCGGCCAGGCTGCACGCACTGTTGCGTCAGGCCGACACGGTGATTCGCTGGGGCGGCGAAGAATTTGTCGTGATCCTGACCAATACGCCAATGAAGGGCGCCGAACTGGTCATCAAACGCATCATCAATGACTGGCTTGGCACCCGCCCGGACGGTGCGCCCTTGACCGTCAGCATGGGGATCGCGGAACGCCAGACCGATGACGTAAGCGACTGGCCGCAACTGGTCGCGCTGGCCGACCAGCGCATGTATGCCGCCAAGACTTCGGGCAAAGCCTGCTGCGTCAATCACGAGGGCGTCATGTCGCACGATACGCAAAACGCAAGCCCCTCTGCCAGCGCCTAGTCGGCCAAAGCCTGCGCCGGTGAGATTCGGACGCAGCGGCGTCCGGCAGCGGGATGCGAGGCCCGACCTAAACCAGAATATTGCGGATCACTTGCCGCCCCACGGCTGAATCGGCACCGTCGAAATCGCATTGGCCGGGGCGCCTTCGATAATCTTGCGGCTAATGGCCAGATAGATGAGCACTTTGCGTTTTTCGTCAAAAGAGCGGTGGACGGCGGTTTCCTTGAA
>CAJAHZ010000431.1 GCA_903939665.1 uncultured Pseudomonadota bacterium
ATTTGGTGTAGGACAGTGCGGACGTGGCGCTATCCTCGACCAACAGCACGCGTCCACCAATGTTGAGCGCTTTGCCGGAGATGAAGTGTTCGACGAACTTGTCGAGCTCTGCGATCTGGTGCTTCGCAAAGCACTCGGTAATGCCGGCGCGTAAGGCCTGGGCAATGGTTTTCTTGTTGTAGGTCGAGGTGAACATCAGCACCGGCTGGCTGCCGAGCAGTTTGCGTTTTCGCGCCGTGGTGACAAGGTCGACGCCGTTCATGTCACCAAGCTCGAAGGCCAGGCATAGCAGGTCGACTTCTTCCTTTGCCAATAGGGCCAGTGCTTCGTCGCCTGTCTTCACGATGATCGGCTCGATGCCATGTTTCTGGAACATGGTGTCGAGCAGAAGTGTTACCAGGCGAGAAGGTTCAACGATCAGGACTTTCATGGCGTTCGATCTCGTTCAATGACGTGTGCATGGAAGTCGGGTTGTTGGCCATCAACCGGAAAATCCGGATAGCCGGTGGTTATAGAATCGGCCCCTGCGCATGTTCACCGCGTTCATAAACCACGTGCGCACGGCCAACCAGCAGCGGGTCGAGCTGGCTGATCCGCTCGGTGTCCTTGCCCGTGTAGGGCAGCTTGTGCAGTACGTAGCGCATGGCGTTCAGGCGCGCGCGCTTCTTACAGTCGGACTTGATCACCGTCCACGGTGCGTCGGCCGTATCGGTATGGAAGAACATCGCCTCCTTGGCCTTGGTGTAGTCCTCCCACTTGTCGAGCGAGGCGAGGTCGATCGGTGAGAGCTTCCATTGCTTGAGCGGGTGCACCTCGCGCTCCTTGAAGCGGCGGCGCTGCTCCTTGCGGCTCACCGAGAACCAGAATTTGATGAGATGGATGCCGCTGCGTACCAGCGTGCGTTCGAACTCCGGTGTTTGACGCATGAATTCTGCGTATTCATCGGCGGTGCAAAAGCCCATGACGCGCTCAACGCCGGCACGGTTGTACCAGGAGCGGTCGAACAGCGCGATTTCGCCGGCGGTCGGCAGGTGCTGGACGTAGCGCTGAAAGTACCACTGGCCGCGCTCTTGATCGCTCGGTTTTTCCAATGCCACCACGCGCGCGCCGCGCGGGTTGAGGTGCTCCATCAGGCGCTTGATCGTACCCCCTTTGCCGGCGGCATCGCGCCCCTCAAAAATGATCACCACGCGCTGCCCGGTTTCTTTTACCCACGCCTGCAGTTTGAGCAGTTCGACCTGCAGCCGATATTTCTGCCGCTCGTAGTTCTTGCGCGACATCAGGTTGCGATACGGGTAGCCGCCCTCGCGCCAGTCGCCGGCGAGTTGATCGTCCGGGCTGGCCGGCAGACGTGTCGCAGACGTTTCATCCTTGCTCAGCAGTGCTTCGCGCAGCGCCGCAGCATCTTCAGGCGAGGCGCCGGTCATGATCGCTTCGAGCGCTTTGGCCAGAGAAATATTGTCGCCTTTGGCGGCCAGCTTGAGGACATCCTTGACCGCGTTTTTCTTCGCTTCCAGCGCGGCATCCACCGCTTCTGAAACGGCGTGCGACTCGATGCCGTGCTGCGTGCGTGACGGTGCCGTGTCGCCGGCAGCGGTCTTACGCGGGCTGCGTGCTCTCGCCGGTTTTTCGGTCGATGCGGCGGGTGTTGCTGCCTGCGTGCGGGCTGCTGCGCTGCGGCGCGGGGCGCTGGGTGGGGGCGTTTTCTTGTCCAACAGAAATTCTCCGGATGATCTTGTCTGCGACTGACGATAGAGCACCATCATAGCGCCGATATATCACGCAAGCCAGCCCGTTGCCGGCTCAGTGCAGCGCTGTGGCGGGCGGTGTCTTGTCGCTTGCCGGCGCGTCGCCGGTGACCACCACCCGGTCGCGACCGGCTGCTTTTGCGCGGTACAGGGCGTCATCCGCCGCTTTCATCAGCGTTGCCGGCACACTGCCGTTCTCCGGGAGGGTTGCGATACCGAAAGACTGCGTGATCGGGCGCAGGGGCTGCTGATGAAGCGATTCGCGCAAACGAAAGTTGATCAGTGCGGGCACCACGTTTTCGATACAAGCAATTGTTTCTTCGCTTAGAACCAGTCTCTTGTCGTGCGCAACGCTGATTCCTTCAATGTTCTGCAGGTAGAACGGCACGACGGGCGTGTCGCGTTCGATCAGCGGGATGCAGGCGTAACCCGAATTCTTGTCGCAACGGGTGTGTGCGCAGCAGGCTTCGGGTTGTTCGGACGTGACCAGATGCGGCTGGCCACGCCGAGAATTTCTGGAGCGAGATGTATGATGGCGCTGGCCAGTTCCTCGACCGAGCGCGCCTCTTGCAGGGGCTACACGTGAATTTCCAACAGACGCAGGGTGTGAATGAATTGCGAGGTTCATGATTGGCCGCGTTAAGCTGTTTTTCTTTCTGCGCGAGCCAATGCTGCGGTTTCGTGTATTTACTGATCGTTTTTGCTTGCTTTTCGACGGCGAACTGTATGAAAATACAGTATCAAAACCGAAGGCGACGATCATGATCAAGCTCACTCCGCGGCAACAGGAAATCCTCGAATTCATCCGCAGCACGCTGGAGGCGCTTGGCGCGCCGCCGACACGGGCGGAGATCGCCCATGCTTTCGGTTTTGCGTCGCACAACGCCGCCGAAGAACACCTCCGGGCGCTGGCCAAAAAAGGCATCATCATTCTTGAGCCGGGCTCGGCACGCGGTATCCGGCTTGTCGAACAGCTTGGCTTGCCGTTGATCGGCAGCGTGGCTGCCGGTAGCCCAATCCTTGCGGTTGAAAACGTGCAGCGCCGCTATGCGCTCGATGCTGGCCTGTTCAGCCCGCGTGCCGACTATCTGCTGCGCGTGCGTGGCCTGTCGATGATCAATGCCGGTATTTTTGACGGTGACTTGCTCGCAGTGCACCGCAGCAGCGAAGCGCGCAACGGCCAGATCGTCGTTGCCCGGCTGGATGAAGAAGTGACGGTCAAGCGCTTTCGCCAGCACGGCGCCATCGTCGAGTTGATCGCCGAAAACCCGGATTTCGATCCGATCATCGTTGATACGCGCAACGTGCCGCTGGTCATCGAAGGTCTTGCTGTCGGGCTGATTCGCGGCAGCGAGTCAATGTAAGCCTGATGTGATCACTGGTCTTTGCCATGTCTTCCCCGCAAGCCCTCACGCAAATCCTCGAGCGCCCCGATGTCTGGCGTGGTGACGCGCTGGCCTGTGCGCCGTTGCCCGGCGTGCCTACCGGCTTTGCCGGGCTGGATGCCGAGTTGCCCGGCGGTGGCTGGCCGCGTGGCGGCCTGATCGAGCTTTTGCCGGCGCGTACCGGCGTTGGCGAATTGGCGCTGCTTTTGCCGGCCCTGGCCCGCATCTCGAGTGACGAACTCGCCTGGCTGGTCTGCGTCGCGCCGCCGTATTCGCTTTACGCACCGGCACTGGAAGCGGGAGGGGTCGCGCTGGCGCGTCTGCTGGTCGCCAGTGCACCCGGTCGGGATGCTGCTTGGGCCTGCGAACGTGCGCTCGGTGCCGATGGCGTTGGCGCCGTGCTGGCCTGGCTACCCGAGGCCAGTGTTACCGCATTGCGCCGCCTGCAACTGGCTGCCGAAGCCAGCCGCACGCTGCTTTTTGTCTTTCGTCCGGTGAGTTGCGCTGGCCAGTCCTCGCCGGCGCCCTTGCGTCTGGCGCTTGAAGGCGAGGGCGAACGCCTGATCGTTCGTCTGCTAAAGCGCCGTGGCGGGGCGCGGTCGGCGCCTCTCCCCATTGCCATTCATCGTCCTTTTCATTCTTCTCGCCCTCTCGGTCTGCGTCATGCTCTGGCTAGCCCTGCATCTGCCGCGCCTGCCGCTCGAAGCTTTTCCTCGCCGGCCACCGCCTAGCGCCATTGTCAGCCGTGAGCGCATCGTCGTTGCCGACGATGCGGCGGTGTCGGCTGGCGTGTCACCCGGCATGCGACTGGCCGGCGCCTGGGCGCTGCTGCCCGGCCTGCACGTGCAGGAGCGCGATGGCGAACGTGAACAGGCGGCGCTCAAGCGCCTCGCTTGCTGGGCCGGCAGCTTTACTTCTGAAATTTGCCTGGAGCAGCCACAGACGCTGCTGCTTGAAGTCGCCGGATCTCTGCGACTGTTCGGCGGTGCGCCTATCTTGTTTGAGCGTGTTGTTCAAGGCTGCGGCGAACAAGGCTTTACCGCGCAGGCTGCGCTGGCACCCACACCGCTTGCCGCGCAGTGGCTGGCGTTGGCCGGTGACCATGCGCCCTGTCTTGATCTGGCCGACCTGCCGCAGCGCCTTGGCGCATTGCCCCTCGCGGTGCTTAATCTCTCCGCGCAGAACCACTCCCGGCTCGCGGGCTTTGGCGCCCGTTTGCTCGGTGATGTGTTGCGCCTGCCGCGTGCCGGTCTGGCGCGCCGCCTGGGTGCCGCTTTTGCCACCGATCTGGGGCGCGCGCTCGGCGAGTTGCCTGATCCGCGGGCGCGCTTTGTTTTTCCCGAGCGTTTTGCCGAGCGACTGGAACTGCCGGCGCGCGTTGAAAATGCACTGGCGCTGGGTTTTGCCGGGCGTCGTCTGGTCGGCGTGCTGTGCGGCTGGCTTGCCGCACGCAGCGGTGGCGTCAGCGAATGCCGTTTCGAGTTCGAGCACGAGCGTGCTACCCGGCAGCAACCGACAAGCCTGCTGACGCTCAGCTTTACCGGTGCCACGCGCAACGCCGAGCGCATCGGTCGCGTGCTCATTGAGCGTTTGCAGCGTCTTGAATTGCCGGCCGCCGTTGAAGTGCTCACGTTGCGTGCCGAGGCACCCGAGCCGCTGCCCGGTCGTACGGGCGGGCTGTTCGCCGGGCATGGAGGTGGTGAACAGGGCGCGGCGGCAGATGATTCAATTGCCGTACTGGTCGAGCGACTGCAGGCGCGCCTCGGCGCTGATCGCGTGCATGGTCTGGCTGTTGTCGCAGAGCATCGCCCGGAAAATGCCTCGCGGTCGGTCGTGCCTACCCTGCTGGCGAGCCGCAAACCCTCATACAAAGGCCATAGCAGCGCGCTGCACGCCAACGCGCCACGCCCCCTATGGCTTCTATTGCGACCGCAGGCACTGAGCGAGCTTGGCGGTCGTCCGCAGCGAGGCGGGCCGCTGCAGTTGCTGGCTGGCCCGGAACGTATCGAGAGTGGTTGGTGGGACGCGGGCGAGGCCGGTGCGGTCGGTGATGTGCGTCGTGATTATTTTATTGGCATGTCGCAGCGCAGCGAATGGCTCTGGATATACCGTAGCGAGGCGGGGTGGTTTTTGCATGGGTTTTTTTCATGATTTTCGTGTACTTTTTCTGGTCTTTTTGGTCACGCCTTCCTACACTTTACTAATAATAAAAAATCAGCCACCAAAAAAGGAGACATTACATGGAACTAATGCATGCCGGTTTGTTGCCGGAATCCTTGGTGATCGACTTGCCCGAAGTCGATGTGCAGCATGAAGAGATTTTCATCCGCATCGAGTCGCTTAAAACCGCTTGTTTTGACATTGACTATGATCCGATTGGTGATTTTGAGAGCTTGCTGAGTTTTTTTGTATACCACTTCGCCACCGAAGAGCGGATCGCGCAGGAGAGCGACCTGGAGTTCTCCGAACACATCAAGACGCATCGCAAAGGTTTGCGCGTGCTCAATAAAGCGCTTGACGACGTACGTAGTGGCTTACGCGATGCTTACTCCTTGCTGCGCTATATCGAACTCTGGTTTGAGCGCCACATCAACGAGCAAGATAAAGCTTTTTCCGCCAGTCTGCAGTCTCCCCGGCATTGTCGTGCTTTTCCCGCACAAGCCAACACCAGCTTTCAGGACCTGCAGGTCGGGCTGGCGGCTTTTTGCGACAGCCGCTATTCCGCGTAAAGCTTCACTCCAGCCGCTGATTCGCTGCCACAGAAGCAACGGCTGGCATTGAGGCTTGCTGTATAGCGGCTTCTGGCGCAGCATACTGTATCAATGTACAGTATGCTGCCATGAGCAACCTCCTTCCTCTCTACGCCGAACTTCACTGCTGTTCCAACTTCTCCTTTCTGCGCGGCGCATCGCATCCTGAGGAACTTGTCGAGCGGGCGCAGGCACTTGGCTACAGCGCACTGGCGATCACCGACGAATGTTCTCTGGCCGGTGCGGTGCGCGCCCACAAGGCGGCGAAGGGCGTCAATGCGGCGAGTCTGCAACTGATCATCGGCGCCGAATTTCGTCTGGCAGACGACGATTTCAGGCTCGTACTCCTGGCGCAGAACCGTGCCGGCTACGGCAACCTCTCGGCGCTCATCACGCTTGCCCGGCGACGGGCAGGGAAGGGGGCGTATCATCTGACGCGCGGCGATCTCGACGCCGCCGGTGATTTTGCCTTCAGCTCCGGCGCCGTGCCCGACTGTCTTGCCTTGTGGGTTCCTGGTGAGAACGCCACCGCCGAAGACGGTCGCTGGCTGGCGACGCGTTTCCCCGGTCGTGCCTGGCTGGCGGTTGAACTGCATTCGGGACTCAATGACGCAGCGCGGCTGGCAGCGTTGCTCACGCTTGCCGAGGTGAGCGGTCTGCCGGCGGTGGCTGCCGGTGACGTGCACATGCACCTGCGTACCCGCCGGCCATTGCAGGATACGCTGACCGCGATCCGGCTCAATACCACCGTCTTTGCCGCCGGTCGTGCCCTGTTTGCCAACGGGGAGCGCTATCTGCGCGCGCGCTTGCGTCTGGCGCGCCTGTATCCGCCAGCCTTGCTTGCCGAAACCTTGCACATCGCCGCGCGCTGCAACTTTTCGCTCGACGAACTGCGTTACGAATACCCGGATGAGGTCGCGCCGCACGGCCGGACCCCCGCCGATTTTTTGCGCACCGAGGTTGGGGCAGGATTGGTGCGGCGTTACGGCAAAGCTATTCCGCCCAGCGTCAGCGAGCGTATCGAACACGAACTCAGGCTGATCGGCGAACTTGGCTACGAGCCGTATTTCCTCACCGTCTACGACATCGTCAACTTTGCCCGAAACCGCAACATTCTCTGTCAAGGGCGCGGTTCGGCAGCCAACTCGGCCGTGTGTTACGCGCTCGGCATCACCGAAGTCGACCCGGCGCGCTCCAATCTGCTCTTCGAGCGCTTTATCTCAAAGGAGCGCGGCGAGCCGCCGGACATCGATGTCGACTTCGAGCATGAGCGACGCGAGGAGGTGATCCAGTACCTTTACACAAAATATGGCCGCGACCGCGCAGCGCTGACGGCGGCGGTGATTACGTGGCGCACGCGTGGCTCACTGCGCGATGTCGGTCGTGCACTCGGTTTTGGCACTGCACAGATCGACGCGCTCGCCGGGTCACTGGCGTGGTGGGATCAGCGCGAGCAACTGCCTGAGCGCCTGCGTTCGGTCGGCCTCGACCCGCAGTCGCCGCGCGTTGCCAAGTGGCTGGCGCTGGCCGACGCGCTGCGCGGCTTTCCGCGGCATCTTTCGCAGCACGTCGGCGGCTTTGTCATCTCGCGCGGGCCGCTGTCGCGACTGGTGCCGGTGGAAAATGCCGCGATGATTGACCGCACCGTCATCCAGTGGGACAAGGACGACCTCGACGCCCTTGGCCTGCTCAAGATAGACATCCTCGCCCTTGGCATGCTCTCGGCCATCCGTCGCGCGCTGGGTCTGGTTGGCCTGCCGATGCAGGACATCCCGGCGGAAGACCCGGCGGTGTACCAGATGATCTGCGCGGCCGATACGGTTGGCGTTTTCCAGATCGAATCGCGCGCGCAGATGGCCATGCTGCCGCGCCTCAAGCCGCGCAACTTTTATGACCTCGTGATCGAAGTCGCGCTCGTTCGCCCCGGCCCGATTCAGGGCGACATGGTGCATCCCTACCTGCGTCGCCGGCACGGCAAGGAGCGCATCGAGCCGATGCGCCCGGAGATCGCCGCCGTGCTTGGCCGTACCTGCGGCGTGCCGATTTTTCAGGAACAGGTGATGCAGCTTGCGGTCGTTGCCGCCGGCTTTACTCCCGGCGAGGCCGACAACCTGCGCCGCGCCATGGCTGCCTGGCGGCGCAAGGGAGGGCTCGAACCGTTTGAGAAAAAACTGATCGACGGCATGCGCGAACGCGGCCACGGCGAAGACTTCGCGCGCCGCATCTTTGCGCAGATCAAGGGCTTTGGCGAATACGGTTTTCCCGAGTCGCATGCCGCGTCGTTTGCGCTGCTTGTCTATGTCTCGGCGTGGATCAAGTGCCACCATCCGGCGGCTTTTCTCTGCGCCTTGCTCAACAGCCAGCCGATGGGCTTTTATGCACCCGCGCAGTTGGTGCAGGATGCGCAGCGGCATGGGGTTGAAGTTCGTCCGGTGACGGTGCAGGGCAGCCAGTGGGATGCCGCGCTGGAAGGCATAGCCGGCAGCGGGGGGGCGGCTGTTCGCCTCGGCCTCGGCGGCATTGCCGGGCTGACGCGTGCCGGTGCCGAGCGCCTCCTTGCCGCGCGCCGCCAGCAGAGTTTTTCCAGCGTGGCCGATCTTGCCGCGCGCGCCCGACTGGCGCGCTCCGACCTCGACGCACTGGCCGCAGCCGGCGCGCTCGCTACGCTCGCCGGCCATCGTCGGCAGGCTGCCTGGGCAGCGGCGGGCGTCGCTATTCAACTCGACCTGCTCGACAGCGTGCCGTTGCCGGAAGCCATTCCTGAACTGGCCGCCCCCAGTGAAGGCGAAGATTTGATCGCCGACTACGCCAGCACCGGCCTGACGCTCGGTCGCCATCCGCTGGCCCTGCTGCGCACGCGGCTTGCCGCGCAGCGCTTTATCTGCGCCGGCGAACTGCTCAGCGCCAAAGACCGCCAGCTGGCGCGCGCCGCCGGCATCGTCACCTGTCGGCAGCGACCGGGTACGGCGAGCGGCATTGTCTTCGTCACGCTTGAAGACGAAACCGGTTTCGCCAACATCGTCGTCCATGCAAAGCTTGTTGACAAGCAGTGTCGCGAGCTACTCGGCGCGCGTCTGCTCGGCGTGCTCGGGCAGGTGCAGCGCGAAGGCGAGGTTGTGCATCTGGTCGCCAAGCGTCTGGTCGATCTTAGCGCGCTGCTCGGTCGCCTGCCGACGGCGAGTCGGGATTTTCATTGACGGTGATTAACGCCAGCGGGCAGTTTTTAGAGCCGTGCGGGGGAATGTGATCACCCGCATCCAGTCCGAGAACTGGCGGGTGGCTGCTAGAATCGCCGCTCATTCATTCGCCGGCGGCCATCATGATTACCCAACTGATCGAAGGTGCCATCGGCACTATTACCCTGAATCACGAAGCCAAACGCAATGCGCTCTCTGAAGCGCTGGTTAACGAGGTGATTGCCGCACTCGCTGAATTTGCCCGTCTGGAAGTGCGTTGTGCCGTGCTGCGGGCGGCGCCCGGTGTGAAGGTCTGGTCTGCAGGTCACGATGTTTCCGAGCTGCCGGAGGGCGGTCAGGATCCACTCGGCTGGCGCGATCCGCTGCGTCACCTGATCCGCGAACTGGAAAACTTCCCGGCGCCTATCATCGCCATGATCGAAGGCAGTGTATGGGGCGGTGCCTGCGAAACGGTACTGGCGTGCGATCTCATCATCGCAACGCCCGAAGCGAGCTTTGCCGCAACGCCTGCCAAGCATAGCGTTCCCTACAATGTCTCGGGCCTGCTGACTTTCCTGAACGCAGCGCATATCCACATTGCCAAGGAAATGCTGTTTACGGCGCAGCCGATTCTGGCCGGTCGACTGGAGCGAATGGGCATCATCAACCATGTCACACCGGCTGATGATATCGAGGAGTTTACCTACGCCACGGCGCGCATGATCGCTCAGAACGCGCCCTTGTCGATCTCGGTGATGAAAGAGCAACTGCGTATTCTGGCGGGTGCTCACACCATGTCGCCGCAGGATTTCGAGCGCATTCAAGGCTTGCGCCGAGTGGTGTACAACAGCCACGATTATTCAGAGGGCATTCGTGCCTTCAAGGAGAAGCGCAAGCCGAAATTCCAGGGGTATTGAGCGACGGCATTCCCTTGACGGTATCCGCGGGATTATCGGGAGTTCGCCGCGTCCTTGTTTCGGTCCGGCGAGACCTTCAAACGATGCATGCCGATTTCATTCACGCTTAATAGAAATGCGGCATAACTAACTGCTGCATTACACAAGAAAATCTTCCAGGCGATGTCTGGAGATGACGTGAACAAGCGTGCCTGAGGAAACGATATGGACAAGATCTGGCTGAAGAGTTATCCCGAAGGTATCCCGCCCGAGGTCGATATCCATGAGTTTTCCTCGCTGCCGGATATTGTGGCAAAGACCTGTGCGCGGTTCGCCGGCTTGCCGGCGTTCAGCAATATGGGAGCGACGCTCACCTACTCAGGCCTCAATACGGCGACGCGGGATTTTGCTGCCTATCTGCAGAACGATCTGAGGCTCGCCAAAGGCGATCGGATAGCCTTGATGATGCCCAACCTGCTGCAATATCCGGTGGCCCTTTTCGGGGCGCTGCGCGCGGGGCTGACGGTGGTCAACTGCAATCCGCTTTACACGGCGCGTGAGCTTGAGCACCAGTTGAAGGATTCTGGTGCGACGGCGATTGTCGTGCTGGAGAATTTCGCTCATACGCTGCAGGAGGTGATCGACAAGACGGCGATCAGGCACGTAATTACCACCGAAGTCGGCGACTTGCTGTCGCCGCTGACGAGGCTGCTGACCAATCTGGTGGTGAGGTACGTGAAACGCATGGTCCCCGATTGGCAGATACAGGACACCATCGGCTTCAATGCAGCGCTTGATTCCGGGAAGCGCTACGAACTGAGAACCGTCCCGCTTGACCACGACGATGTGGCTTTTTTGCAATATACCGGCGGAACGACGGGCGTGGCCAAAGGGGCAGTCCTGACGCATGGCAACATGGTGGCCAATCTGCAGCAGGCTTCGGCGTGGATCGGCACTGGCATGGAGGAGGGCGCCGAGGTGATGATCATTCCCCTGCCGCTCTACCACATCCTGTCACTTACCTGCAGCATGATCTTTTTCAAGATCGGCGCCCATCTCGTGCTGGTGACCAACCCGCGCGATTTGCCGGGCTTCGTCAAGATGCTGGGACGGGTGAAATTTACGGCGATTCTTGGCGTCAATACGCTGTTCAATGCCCTGCTCAATACGCCGGGTTTTGCCGAGGTGGCCGGGCATTCGCTGAAGCTGGCGTTTGCCGGCGGGATGGCGGTGCAGGAGCCGGTCGCCCGCCGCTGGGAGGCGCTGACGGGTGCGCCGCTGATCGAGGGCTACGGGTTGACCGAGACATCGCCGGTCGTTACCGGCAATCCGCTGAACATCAAGGACTGGACCGGGACGATCGGGCTGCCGATACCGTCAACTGAGGTGACGATCCGCGCCGACAATGGCGAGGAGTTGCCGCTGGGCGAGGTGGGTGAGATTTGTGTGCGTGGGCCGCAGGTGATGAAGGCTTACTGGAATCGCCCCGATGAGACGGAAAAGGTGTTCATCGATGGCTGGTTCCGAACCGGCGATCTGGGCTTCATGGATGAGCGGGGGTACATCAAGATGACCGATCGCAAGAAGGATGTGATGGTCGTTTCCGGTTTCAACGTGTACCCGAATGAAGTCGAGGAAGTCGTCATCGCTCACCCGGGGGTGCTGGAAGTTGCGGCGATCGGCGTACCGGACGAGAAGTCGGGCGAGGCGGTGAAGGTGATTGTCGTGAAGAAAGATCCTGGCCTGACTGTCGAGGACGTGATCGCGCACTGCAAAAAAAACCTCACGGGCTACAAGGTGCCGAAATTGGTGGAGCTGCGCACCGAACCCTTGCCGAAGACCAATATCGGCAAGGTGTTGCGGCGTGTGTTGCGCGGTGAGCAGGTGCCGAGCACGCACAAGTAAGCCGCCTAGCAGCTCCGCCCCAACGGCTGGCGTCGACAACTCGCGAGCTTAATGTTTTGTGGCGTATTGCTGAAGCAGGGCGGTGGTTTTCGGGTGGTTGTTTTTGGTTGCGAAAGCGAGCGCGGTCGTTCCTTCACGGTCTTTTGCCTGTGGATCGGCGCCGCTCTGAATAAGAAGCGCGGCAATCTCGGGTTGACCAATCGAGGCCGCCAGATGCAGTGGCGTCAGACCGGTTTCGCTGGCGGCCTTGAGGTCTGCTTTCTTTTCGATGAGCAACTCGACGCATCCCCAGCTACCAGCCAGAACGGCCGCATGCAGGGGCGTCATGCCGACGCGGTCTTTGGCGTTGATGTCTGCACCGCTGGCAAGCAAAAGCGCTGCTGTTCTCGGTCGGCTATTGAAGGCCGCCATGTGCAAGGGGGTCCGGCCCAGCGCGTCCGTAACGTTGATGTTTGCGCCTTCTTCAATCAGCGACTTTACCTTGACCAGATCGCCTCGCGTTGCCGCTTTCGCGAGAGGAGATTCTGCAGCGGGAACGGTCTGCGCTGTTGCCGACGCCTCTTCCTTTTGCGTGGATGTGCTGTCCGTGGGTTTGCCGCATCCGGCGAGTGTAAGCGAAAGCGCCAGAAGGGCCATGGCTACCGCAGAATATGCCTTTGTCTTGGAGCGAAGTTGTGTTTCAGATTGGTTCAATTTGTGCCTCTATCGTGCGCGTTGGCTGCGTATAAGTGCATTGCTGAAGACGGGGTTGTTTGAGAAGTCATTTTATTGCTGTTCTGCGCTATCGCTTAACGCGGCAGTGCGGGCAGATTCGATCAGCTGGTTGAAGTCGCCCCGCGCATGCACGGCCATGAATGCGGCAACAACCGTCGGATCAAATTGTGTGCCCGTGTTTTGCCTGATTTCATTGAGCGCGTCTTCGGTAGTCCACGAGTTCTTGTAGGAGCGCGGGCTGACCAGCGCGTCGAATACGTCGACGACCGACACGATGCGCGTGAGCAGCGAGTACTCCCGGGATGGCCGGCCTTCGGGGTAACCTTTGCCATCCCAGCGTTCATGGTGATGCATCGCGACCTCGCGGGCGATACGCATGAAATTGCTGCGACCGAGAATGGCCTTGCCGATTCGCGTGTGCTTTTGGATTTCGACAAATTCTTCCGCTGTGAGTTTGCCGGGTTTTTGCAGCAAGGCGTCGGGTATGCCGATCTTGCCGACGTCGTGCAGCCGACTGGCGCTTCCCCAGAGAACGGCTTCGTCTTCCGAAACACCGAGTTCGCGCGCGACGGCCTTGGTGTAATGATCGATGCGCTGGATATGGTCGCCGGTGGTTTTGTCCTTGAACTCGGCGACTTCGGCGAGCATGTCGATTGCCTGGTCGAAGGACTCCTTGATGTCGGTGTGCAGGCGGATGTTTTCCAGCGCGCTGGAGCATTGTTGCGCCAGCACCATGATCAGGTTGCGATCGGCGCTGGGTAGCTCACGTGTTGGCTCGATGTAGATGAAGCCGACTGGTCGGCTTTCGACGATCAGCGGGATGACGATGACGCGTTCCGAGAAGGTATTTGGTTTGCGTCCGTGCAGAATCATTGTCGAGCAGTCGCTTCTGATTTCTTCAAAACGCGTGCTGTCGGCAAAGTTTCCGCAGGCCGCCCGCACCTGGATTTCCTGCCCGTCGATGGTTGCCACGATACCGTCGAGCGTGCCGATGCAACTTGTTTCGGAGAGACGGCACAGGCCAACAATCTGGGTCAGAACGCCCTCAAAAAATTCGCTCATCGAGGTGTTGGTCAGCCGGTAAATGTCGGGCGCTGCCGCCAGTACATGCGACAACCCGGCACGGCTGAGGTCGATGATCTTGAGATCACTGTAGGATTTTATTGCGGTTCGAACCGTGGTGTACAGACGGGTGGCGGTGAGCTCCGTTTTGTCCTTGTAGTCGTCGATGTCGTAATGGTCGATGACAAAACGCTCGGGGGCCGCGCCCGGTTGGCCGGTGCGGATGATGATGCGGATCATGTGGTTGCCGAGGGTCTTGCGGATGTATTCGACCAGACGCAGGCCCGCATCGTCGGTTTCCATCACGATGTCGACCAGCGCGACCGCAATGTCATTGTGTGCAGCGAGCGTGGCCTTCGCTTCGTAGGCCGAGCCTGCCTGCAGGATTTCAAGCCCGCGTTCGGCAAAGCGGAAGTCCTTCAGGCAGAGGCGGGTTACTGTGCAGACATCCGGTTCGTCGTCGACGACCAGCAGCTTCCATGGCGGCGCCGCATCGCCACGAAGCGGGGCGGTTGTTGATGTTTGTCGGGTCAGTTTCATGCGGGTCTTTCTTGCTGCGCGCTTTCAATAAATACGCACGGATAGGATATGTCGAAGCGTACGCCCTCTCCAGGCTGGCTTGCGCAGGTAATGGTACCGCGCAATTGCTCGCTCACGATGTTGTAACAGATAAACATGCCGAGGCCGGAGCCGCCCTGGTTGCGGGCCGTTGTGAAAAACGGCTCGAAAATTCGTTGCGCGGCTTCACTGGACATGCCGGCACCGTTGTCGCTATAGACAATGTGCAGATAGCCGGGAGTATTCGCGTCGACCGTGATGCTGATCTTGCCTGGCCGCGTCCCTTTGGCAAAGCCGTGCTGCAGGCTGTTGAGCAGCAGATTGGCCAGTACTTGGTCGAGCAGGCCGGGGATGCCATCGACTGCCAGTACCTCCGGGCATTTTGTGGTGACTCGGGTCGGTGCCTTCTTGAGCTGGCTGTGCAGGGAAAAAACGACATCGTCGATCAACTCGCGGACGAAAAAAACCCGGGTCTGTTCGGATATCTGGTCGATTGACGAGCGTTTGAAGCGGTGCACCAGACTCGCTGCGCGCTTCAGGTTCGATAGCGCGAGTTCGCCGCTGTGACGCAGCGTGCCAAGGCGGTCGCGCAGTGCTTCTTCGCTGACTTCTTCGTCCTTGAGCAGGGTGTCGATGTCATTGAGGGTTGATTCATTATGCGAAATCGAGCCAAGTGCAATGCCTATCGGCGTGTTGAGTTCGTGGGCAAAGCCAGCAACCATGCGGCCCAGCGAGGCCATTTTTTCATTCTGTATGAGATCGTCGCGGGTTTTTTCGAGTTCGTCAATGTTCTCTTCAAGTTCTTGCCAACTGGTGCGCAGGCGCTCCATTGCCCACCCGCTGAGCGCGGCGAAGAGCAGGAATACGAGCAAGTGCGAGATGATGCTGGCCCGCTCACTCGGGTGTGCCGCTTGAACAAATGGTGCGTAATCCTGGGTGATGCTGATGCCGCCGCGAATATCGCCGAGCGCATAGTTCTGTATTGCGTGGCAGACCAGGCATTCCTGGGTGATGAAGAGCGGCGCCATGTAGCGAAAAATTGTCTGCCCTGTGTCTTTTGTAATCAGTTCCTTGATTTCGCGAGAACCTTTTTCAAAGCTGAGCAGCGCATCGCGTTCCCAGGCGTCGGGGGCGTTTTTCGGGTTGACCGAACGAAGGCTGGTGCTGCGGAAGGAAATTTCCCGATCCAGCGTGCTTATTTCGGAGATCATCCGCGTCATGTAGGCCGGGTTGATCAGCGTCAGTTTGCGTCCGTCGCTGGTCGTGATATCGCGCTGCGGATCCTCAAGAAACGGGTTGGGCCGGGTTTTCTCGTCAACCGGAACGTAAACGCCTTTGTGGCTGGCATTCCATTGGCGAGCGAGCACGATCATGCGAAAGACGTTGCGCGCCCCTTCGCTGGCCACTTCAAGGTTGTGTTTATCGATTTCCTTGATCGATGCGCGCAAGGACAGACCGATGAGTGCAGCGCAAATTGCCCACAAAACAAGTCGCCATGAGCGATGCAATATGATCGAGCGGATCAGGCGTTTGAAAATATTTGGCAGCTGGCGCGGCTTAGCGAGCATGGCGATCCGACCGAAGTCCCCGTGATTGGCTGTTCTCGGCGCTATCCTAGCACCATAGGCGTAAAAGCTGGCAGCGTTGGCGTGTGTTTGCCCGTGTTGCCATGAGTTTGAGGGCGGCCTTCTTTTCGGCTACAATTCGGCTTTCCCGCTGCAGATATCTCCATGACAAAATTCGTCTTCGTTACAGGCGGCGTCGTGTCCTCCCTCGGCAAAGGCATTGCTGCCGCGTCGCTGGGAGCGATCCTCGAATCCCGCGGTATTAAAGTTACCCACCTCAAGCTTGATCCCTACATCAACGTCGACCCTGGAACGATGAGTCCCTTCCAGCACGGCGAGGTGTTTGTCACCGAAGATGGTGCCGAAACCGACCTTGATCTGGGCCATTACGAGCGCTTTACCAGCGCGCGTATGGAAAAGCGCAACAACTTCACCACCGGCCAGATTTACGAAACGGTGATCAAGAAGGAGCGGCGCGGCGAATATCTCGGCAAGACGGTGCAGGTCATTCCGCATATTACCGACGAGATCAAGAATCACATCAAGCGCGGTGCCGAGGGCGCCGACGTGGCAATCGTTGAAGTCGGCGGTACCGTCGGTGATATCGAATCGCTGCCGTTCCTTGAGGCGATTCGTCAGATGGGGCTGCAGGAGGGGCGCAATAACGCCTGCTATATGCACCTCACGCTGGTGCCTTATATCCCGACCGCTGGCGAACTGAAGACCAAGCCGACGCAGCACTCGGTGAAAGAACTGCGTGAAATCGGTATTCAGCCCGATGTGCTGCTTTGCCGTGCCGACCGCCACATTCCAGAAGAAGAGAAAGCAAAAATTGCGCTCTTCTGTAATGTGCAGCGCGAGGCGGTGATCGAGGCACTTGACGCCGATTCGATCTACAAGATCCCGGTCATGCTGCACGACCAGATGCTTGATGAGATTGTCTGCCACAAGCTCGGTATTCTGGCCAAGGCAGCCGATCTGTCGGTCTGGAAAAATCTTGTCCATGCGCTTGAGCACCCTGAACACACAGTCAATGTCGCTTTTGTCGGTAAATATGTTGATCTGACCGAATCGTACAAGTCCCTGACTGAAGCGTTGGTGCATGCCGGGATTTGCACCAAGAGCAAGGTCAAGATCAACTACATCGATTCGGAAGATATCGAGAAGAACGGCTCTGACGTCTTGAAAACAATGGACGCCATTCTCGTTCCCGGCGGCTTTGGCCGGCGCGGCACCGAAGGAAAAATTGCGGCGATTCGTTATGCGCGCGAGAACAAGATGCCGTATCTCGGGATTTGTCTGGGCATGCAACTCGCGGTTGTCGAGTTCGCCCGCGATGTGGCCGGGATGACCGGTGCGCACAGTACCGAGTTTGAAAAGACTTCACCTTTCCCGGTGATCGGTCTGATTACCGAGTGGCAGGATGCTTCGGGCAAGCTTGAAACACGCGACGAGAATTCCGACCTCGGCGGCACCATGCGTCTCGGTGGCCAGCTGTGCAAGCTCGGCGACGGAACGCTGGCGCGCGAGATCTACGGCAAGGCCGAGATTACCGAACGGCATCGCCATCGTTATGAAGTGAATAACACCCTGCTCAGCGAGCTCGAAGCCAAGGGCCTGATTGTTTCCGGTCGTGCGCCAGTAACCGATCTGTGCGAAATGATCGAGTTGCCGAAAGAAGGGCCGAACGCTCACCCGTGGTTTGTCGGTTGTCAGTTCCATCCGGAGTTCACTTCCTCGCCGCGCAAGGGGCATCCCCTGTTTACCTCCTTCGTGCGGGCTGCGCTGGCGAACAAGGTTGCCGGATGAAGCTTTGCAACTTCGACGTCGGGCTCGATCAGCCTTTGTTTCTGATCGCCGGCCCGTGCACCGCGGAGTCGCTTGAGCTTTGCGTTGATGTGGCCGGGCAGATGAAGGAAATTTGCGCCCGTCTTGGTGTGCCCTATATTTTCAAGGCATCGTACGACAAGGCCAATCGCAGTTCCGGTAGCTCGGTGCGCGGGCCCGGGCGGGATGGCGGTTTGCACATCCTCGCCGAAGTGCGTCGTCAGACCGGCGTGCCGGTGCTTACCGATGTGCATGATCAAGCCGATATTGCGGTGGTCGCGTCGGTGGTCGACGTGCTGCAGACGCCGGCTTTTCTCTGCCGGCAGACTGATTTTATCCACGCCGTGGCGGCCTGTGGCAAGCCGGTGAATATCAAGAAGGGGCAGTTTCTTGCGCCGGGCGATATGAAGAACGTTGTTGCCAAGGCTCGGGAAGTTAATGGCGGTGCTGACAACCTGATGGTTTGCGAGCGCGGCGCTTCTTTTGGTTACAACAATCTCGTCTCCGACATGCGTTCGTTGGCCATCATGCGCGAGACGGCTTGCCCGGTGGTGTTCGATGCAACACATTCGGTGCAGTTGCCCGGCGGGCAAGGCACGGTGTCGGGCGGACAGCGCGAGTTTGTCCCCGTTCTGGCGCGTGCCGCGGTGGCGGCAGGTATCGCCGGACTGTTCATGGAAACGCACCCGTACCCGGAAAAAGCATGGTCCGATGGCCCCAACAGTTGGCCGCTTGATCGAATGGAGCGCTTGCTGAGTACGCTGGTCGCGCTGGATCGTGCGGTCAAGGCTGCGGGCTTTGAGGAGCTCAGATAGTGTTGTCGAAGATTTGCTACTTTAATTTCTGGAAATAAAGGAAGAAAAATGAGTTCTGTCGTTGATGTCGTGGCCCGCGAAATTCTCGACTCGCGCGGCAATCCCACTGTCGAATGTGACGTTCTGCTTGAGTCTGGCGTGATGGGCCGTGCGGCCGTGCCGTCCGGTGCCTCGACCGGTTCGCGTGAAGCCATCGAGTTGCGCGACGGTGACGTTGCCCGCTATTTCGGCAAGGGTGTTTTGCAGGCCGTTGAGAATGTGAACACTGAAATCGCCGAAGCGATTATCGGTCTTGATGCGCAGGAACAGGCTTTCATCGACCAGACGCTGATCCAGCTCGATGGCACCGAGAATAAATCGCGCCTTGGCGCAAACGCCATGCTCGCCGTATCGATGGCGGTGGCCAAGGCGGCTGCTGAAGAATCCGGTCTGCCGCTTTACCGTTATTTTGGTGGCTCCGGCCCGATGCAGATGCCGGTGCCGATGATGAATATCATCAACGGCGGCGAGCACGCCAACAACAGCCTGGATATCCAGGAATTCATGATCATGCCGGTCAGCCAGAATTCCTTCCGCGAAGCGCTGCGTTGCGGTGCGGAGATTTTCCATTGTCTGAAAAAGCTGTTGGACAAGAAGGGCCACTCGACGGCCGTGGGTGATGAAGGCGGTTTTGCACCTAACCTCGGCAGCCACGCCGAAGCGCTGCAACTGGTCATCGAAGCCATCGAAAATGCCGGTTATTTCCCCGGTGAAGACGTGCTGATCGCGCTTGATTGCGCCGCTTCCGAGTTCTACAAGGACGGCAAGTACCATCTGGCTGGCGAAGGCCTGCAACTGACCTCGGCGCAATTCGTCGACTATCTGGCCAACCTTGCCGACCAGTTCCCGATCGTGTCGATCGAAGACGGCATGGCTGAAGGCGACTGGGATGGCTGGAAACTGCTCACCGATCGTCTCGGCAAGAAGGTGCAGATCGTTGGCGACGACGTTTTTGTCACCAATACCAAGATCTTCAAGGAAGGCATCAAGAAGGGCATCGCCAACTCGATCCTGATCAAGATCAACCAGATCGGTACGCTCTCGGAAACCTTCGCCGCCATCGAAATGGCCAAGCGCGCCGGCTACACCGCCGTCATCTCGCATCGCTCCGGCGAAACCGAGGACAGCACCATTGCCGATATCGCTGTCGGCTTGAATGCGCTGCAGATCAAGACCGGTTCGCTGTCGCGCTCGGACCGTATGGCCAAGTACAACCAGTTGCTGCGCATCGAGGAAGATCTCGGTGATACGGCGGGTTATCCGGGGCGTGAAGCTTTTTACAACCTGCGTTGATCG
>CAJAHZ010000432.1 GCA_903939665.1 uncultured Pseudomonadota bacterium
AGACATCCCCTGCCGCTACGGCGGCGAGGAATTCCTGCTGGTGCTGCCAAACATGAGCCTGGCCGACGCACGCGTGCGTGCCGAACAGTGGCGCGCGAAATTCGAAGCCTTGCACATTGTCTTTGGCCAGTTTTCAATGGCCGGAACGCTGTCGATCGGTATCGCCACCTTCCCTGGCCATGGCCGCACGCGCGACGAGTTGATTGAAGCCGCCGACCGGGCGCTCTACGCGGCCAAGCATGGCGGACGAAACCGTGTTGAAATCTGCCCCGACAACACGGTATAGGCAGGCGTTCTGGCCATGCTGATCGACTTCTTTTTGCACCTCAAGGCAAACAAGCTCCCGGTGTCGACCAAGGAGTTTCTTGCCTTGCTCGAAGCGCTGCAAAAACACGTGATTGAGCACAGCCTCGACGATTTCTACATCCTGTCACGTGCCACGCTGGTCAAGGACGAAACGCATTTCGACAAGTTTGACCGTGCCTTCGGCGAGTATTTCAAGGGCGTTGAGGCGATGCCCGGAATGGATGCGCTGATCCCAGAGGACTGGCTACGTCTGGCGACGAAGAAACATCTCACCGACGAAGAACGTGCCCGGATCGAAAAGCTGGGCTGGGACAAGCTGATGGAAGCCTTCAAGCAGCGCCTCGCCGAGCAGAAGGGGCGGCACGCCGGCGGCAGCAAATGGATCGGCACTGGCGGCACCTCGCCCTTCGGCCACGGCGGAACACACCCTGAAGGCATACGCATCGGCGGCAACAGCGAGAAGCGCTCGGCAGTCAAGGTCTGGGAGAAACGCGAATTCCGAAATCTCGACGAACACATCGAACTGGGTACGCGCAACATCAAGGTCGCGCTACGCCGCCTGCGTCAATTTGCCCGCCAGGGGGCTGCCGAGGAACTCGATCTTGAGGGCACGATTGCCGGCACCGCGCGCAACGCCGGCTGGCTCGATCTGCACATGCGCCCCGCACGTCATAACGCCGTCAAGGTGCTGCTCTTCCTCGACATCGGCGGCTCGATGGACGACCACATCCGCGTCTGCGAAGAACTTTTCTCGGCCTGCCGCAGCGAGTTCAAGCACCTTGAACACTACTACTTCCATAACTGCGTTTACGATTCGGTCTGGAAGGATAATGCCCGCCGTCATGACGATCGAATTCCGACGACCGAGTTGCTGCACAAGTATGGCAATGACTACAAGCTGATCCTTGTCGGTGATGCGACGATGAGCCCCTACGAAATCATCCAGCCGGGCGGCAGCGTCGAATACAACAACCAGGAGCCCGGCGCCGCTTGGCTACGCCGGCTCGCCGATGCCTGGCCACATGCCATCTGGCTCAACCCGGAGCCCGAGCACTACTGGCAGTTTCGCCAGTCGATCTCAATGATCCAGAATTTATTGGGCGGCAGGATGTTCCCGCTGACACTGGATGGCCTTCAGCGCGGCATGCGCCTGCTCAGCAAATAAGCCGGGCGCACTGGCAAAACAGAGAAGCCCCCCCCTGCCCCGCCTTCAGCAGGATTTTTGCTGGTGCAACCACTCAAGCAAGCCTGCGGCATCGAGCGGGCGTGCATAAAAGAAGCCTTGCGCCTCATGGCAGCCGCGCGCGCGCAAATAGTCGGCCTGCAGCGTATCTTCGACGCCTTCGGCAATGATTTCCATGCCCAGATTGCGCCCAAGATCAATGATCATCTCGGCAATATTCTTTGCTTCGCCCTCAAATGTGATGCGGCTGACGAAACCTCGATCGATCTTGAGGCGATCGACCGGCAGTCGTTGCAGATAGGCGAGCGAGGAGAAGCCGGTGCCGAAGTCATCAATCGCCACCGTGAACCCGAATTCCTTGATTTGCTTAAGTAGCGTAACAATGCGTTCGGGATCGAGCATGGCAACCGACTCGGTAATTTCCAGTTCGACGTTGGCGGGATTGACCCCGGTTTCGGTGATGACGCGCTCAAGCATGTCGATGAAATCAGGATGCCGGAACTGCACGACAGAAACATTGACTGCAATACGGAAATTGGCGAAACCTTCGGCGACGAGCGCGACGAGTTCCCGGCAGGCCCCGCGCAACACCCAGTCGCCAATGGCGACAATGAGGCCGGAATCTTCTGCCATCGGAATAAACTGGTCGGGCGGCACCAATTGCCCGTCGTCGGTTCGCCAACGCAGCAGGGTTTCGGCACCCACCGGCAGCCCGCTGCTCAGGTTGATCTGCGGCTGGAACAGCAGAAACAAACTGCCGGCGCCCAGCGCCCGGCGCAGATCCTGCATCAAATGTACGCGTGCGCGCACCTCCCCGCCCATGCTGCGTGTGTAATAGCAATAATGGCCTCGATGCTCCAGCTTGGCGCGCTTCAGGGCAATACTCGCATCCTGCATCGCATCCGCCGCCGAATCGACCTCGGACAGACATGCCAGACCAAAGGTGGCCGATACCGCGTGCTCGTTGCCATCAACGACAAAATCGGTGCGGAACAACTCAGCCAAAAAAGTGGGATTGACTACGCTGTCGCCCCCAAGCAGCCCGAAGGCATCACCCGCTACCCGGGCAATCACGACGTCCGGACCGACCGCTGCGCTCAGTCGCACAGCAATCGCACGCAACAGCCGGTCCCCGTAGTGGTAGCCAAAAGCGTCGTTGGCCTCGGCGAAATGATCGATGTCGATCACGGCCAGCGTCAATTGCGAGGCCTTGCCCGTCGTAAACGCCTCCTTGATTTTCTCGACGAAGTGAGGGCGGTTCGGCAAACGGGAAAGCGGGTCGAAGTAGGCTTGGTCATGCAGGCGCGCAACCAGCGCTGCGTTGTCCAGACAGACGGAGATATTGGTGCAAAAAACCTCGACCAACTGGCGTTCGTTATCTTCCAGCGGCGCGGGGGTCTCAATGAAAACCACCATGTCGCGCCCGAGGCTGGAGCCGACAAACAGCGTTGCACAGCCGGCGAGAAACTCGTTCCGCTTTTTGTATGCCGTTCGCTCCATCATCCTGCCGATATCCGGGTCACCCAGCGAATCGAGAGCCTGCCCTTGATACTGCGCAAAACGTCCGGTCGCTGCTGCCACATGAAAGCCGCCACTGCCTTCGGCGTCCCGGGTGCAGATCAGCGCCTGCGGCGGCAAGTCGAGCAAGGTCGCAACATGGCCGATGACACTGGAGGCAAAATCCCTGATATCCAAAACCAACATCAGTTCGGCGCTGGCGCGCACGACCAGCGCGAGGCCGCGCCGGTTGGCATTGATTGTACATATCTGGGAATACGAACGCAGGGCGGCGGTCACCGTGGCGTAAAGCTTGCCACTCGTCAATTCAGACTTTGTTTTGTAATCGTTGATGTCGTAGTCACGAATCACATTGTTTTCCGGCGCATAACCGGGCTGACCGGTGCGCAGGATAATCCGTGTATCGATGAGGCCGACTTCCTCGCGAATGAATTTTACGAGCAACAATCCGGCGTCTTTGGTCTCCATGACCACATCGATAAGAGCCACCGCAATGTCGGCTTCCTTCTGTACCAGGGCTCTTGCTTCGGTGGCCGAACGAGCACGCAGAAACTCCAGTGGGCGGCCCAGAATCTTGATGTTCTTGAGCGCATAGAGCGTCGCCAGATGGACATCCTCGTCGTCGTCAACGAGCAATATCCGCCAGCTTCGCTGACCTGGTTTAGGCACATCGCACCCGCCATCGTCTTCGCTGATGAATCGCAGTTCGTCGTCGCCTTCGTTGCTCACGCCGTTTTCCTTCGTCCCGAGTTGATTATTATTGTCGTGGTAATGATACGGTATCTTTTTGAGCAATCATATTACTTCAGCCTCCAGCTGAGAATACGCGATGCCTGACTCAAATCGGCAATCAATCACGATGCGTACGATTGTATTGGAAACTTTGATTCATCGCGACAATCCATTGCACACTACACTATGCCGTTTCATCATACATCGCACATACACAGGATGACATCACCCATGAAGAACCGACGCGAACTGCTCAAGGGGATTACGGCAGCCGGCCTGCTTGGCACCGCCTGCCAATACGATCTGATCCGCGACGCGCTGGCGAACGGCAACAAACCAGTCGCGCCGGGCATGCACCAGGTAAAAGGCAGCGTTACGGTGAATGGAAAACCGGTCGAGGCCGGCATGGCGGTCGGGCCGGGTGACACGATTGTGACCGGCGCCGACAGCCAGGCGATCTACGTGATCGGTCAGGATGCCTACCTGCAGCGCGAAAAAAGCACTGTGAGCTTTGCATCGGAAGTCGCCGGCGCAGCAGCCGGCATCATGCGGGTGCTCACCGGAAAGATCCTGTCGGTTTTTGGCAAGGGCAACAAGAAACTCGAAACACCGACGGCGACTATCGGCATTCGTGGCACCGGCTGTTATATCGAGGCCGAAGACAATCGCGTTTACCTCTGCCTCTGCTACGGCGTGGTGGAAGTTTCGCCGAAGGCCGACCCAAGTCACATCGAGCGGATCGAAACAAAACACCACGAGCATCCGATCTACATTCACCACAATTCATCAATGCCGATGATGGCGGATGCTCCGATGATCAATCACCGCGACGACGAACTTGAACTGCTGGAAAACCTTGTCGGTCGCTGGCCACCTTTCTATCAGGGCGGCAACCGTTACTGACCTCAGCGCTGATCGCTGCGCACCGTAGAAGCACCAGACAAGGAGGACGTCGATGAGCAATCAACGCAATTTTTCGGGGCAAGTAGTGCTGATTACCGGGGGCTCCCGGGGCATCGGCTACGCGACCGCTGAAGCCTTCCTCAAACAAGGGGCGCGGGTGGCGATCTGTGCGACCGATAAAGACCGCTTGCGAAACGCGCTGGACCAACTCGAAGCACATGGCGATGTGGCTGGATGGCCGACGGACGTGTCCGACTACAGCGCCGTCACGAAACTCGTCGAACTCACGCTGGAGCGTTTTGGCCGTATCGATGTCCTGGTCAACAACGCTGCACGTCTTGCCGTAGGCAACTTCGCCGAGCAGGATCAGGCGAAGATTGACGAGGTGATCAACGTCAACATCAAGGGTACGCTCTATGCCACCCACGCCGTGCTGCCGCATATGCTGAAAAGAGGCTCGGGCTGCGTGATCAACATCTCGTCCCTGCTGGGCACCTTCGGCATGGCGCGAGTCGCGCCTTATTGCGCCAGCAAATTCGCTCTGGTCGGCTTTACCCAGGCGTTGAATCATGAAGTGAAGGACGCCGGAGTGCGCGTCTATGGCATGACACTCAGCATGTCGGCGACTGACATGCAGGTGCAGTTTTCCGGCTACCGCCAGGGCATGCCTCCGGAAATCGTGGCCGAGGAGATACTGTTGCTGGCCGGGCCGAATCCACCAATTGAAACCGGCACCTGTCTGGACACCTATCTCTGAACGATCGCGATTACCCGCGTCTGATCAGAGAACAGACGAATTTCACCGGGAGCACGGTTCATCCAGAACAAAAAAAGGCGGGGTGCCGAAACACCCCGCCTTTTTCTTGACGCCGGACCTCGCCCAAAAAAGGCGACGGGCGCTTGTCGTGCTAGAAATGCAGCGGACGCTTGTCGCAAGCCAGCGCAGCTTCATGCACAACTTCCGACAGCGTCGGGTGAGCGTGGCAGATGCGCGCGAGGTCTTCTGAGGAAGCACCGAACTCCATCGCCACCACACCTTCCGAGATCAGCTCGGAAGCATTGGCGCCGATGATGTGCACACCGAGAATACGGTCGGTTGTGGCGTCGGCCAGCATCTTGACGAAACCGGTGGGGTCGCCCATACCGAGCGCACGACCATTGGCGGCAAACGGAATCTTGCCGGATTTGTAGGCGACGCCATCGGCCTTGAGTTGCTGCTCGGTCTTGCCGACCCAGGCGATTTCCGGGCTGGTGTAGATGACCCACGGCACCGTATCGAAGTTGCAGTGGCCCGACTGGCCAGCCATCAACTCGGCAAC
>CAJAHZ010000433.1 GCA_903939665.1 uncultured Pseudomonadota bacterium
GTTGCCCAGACCGGACCAAACTTCGGATGCTTGAAGTTAGCGCCACGACCCGGATGCGGGATCTTGGCGGTATCAACCAATGCAGCCAGCTTGCCTACCTTGGTCTGCCCTATGTACACCTCTACATAGCGACCCAGAGCGGAAGTAGCCCGTTCAGGAAAGCGGACGCCCAAGGTGAAGCTCCGGCTGGTTCCGGTGCTGATAAAGCGGCTACAAAAGCAGTGGGAAGGGATGCGAGCGGGTGAGTGATCGATACAGTAGTCGGGCTACTGGATGGACGCATGAGCTGTACGGGCATACAGTCATTTATCCGATCCCCCGATCTGGATACCCATGTCCGCCACTGCCGCCAAATCGTGTAGTTCGCCTGCCGTTTACCACCGGCGCCAGCCCGAACGTACGGTTCTCTATCGCGTCGTCCAAGCGCACCTCGCCACCTGGCTGGCGCTGCACGACGGCGGCTGTGGCGGACATGCCCCGGCACTGACCGAACGCGAATTCCGCCGTTACCTGGAATGCGGCATCCTTGCCCACGGTTTCGCCCGAGCTCGCTGCCCGGACTGCGGTCACGACTTTATCGTCGCCTACTCCTGCAAAGGGCGTGGCATCTGTCCTTCCTGCACCACGAGGCGGATGGTCGAAACGGCAGCGCACCTCACTGACCACGTTTTTCCGCGCTTGCCGGTACGGCAATGGGTACTCTCGCTCCCCAAAAGGTTACGCTACCATCTCGACGACGCCCAACTGCAAAACGCCGTGCTGCACAGCCTCCTGCACGGCATCGAACAAGGTTTGCGGAAAAGCCTGCCCGAAACAGACGGCGCAACGCAAATCAACACACACATTGGTGCCGTCGTCTTCATCCACCGCTTCGGCGGTCTACTCAATGCCCACCTGCATTTCCACGTGGTGATGATCGACGGTGTGTTCTGTGAAGAAGAGGCCGGGCACCTGCGCTTTCAGGAAACGTACCTCACCGCCGAACAGATGACGCACCTGCAACGAACGATCCGCCAACGCATCGTCCGCCTTTTCGTGCGGCGCGGACTGCTGGACAAGGCCGAAGGCCAAGCCATGATTACCTGTGAGCATGACGGCGGCTTCTCGCTCGATACCAGCGTGCGTATCGAAGCCCATGACCGGCAAGGACTGGAACGTCTCCTGCGCTACTGCGCCCGACCCGCCTTTGCCCAGGAACGGCTGCGTCAACTCGACCCGGAACATCTCGTCTACGAGAGCAAGAAACCCGGACCGGGCGGCAAAGTCAGCGTGCTGCTCACCCCGCACCAACTGCTCGACCGGCTCTCGGCGCTGATACCGCCCCCGCGGCGACACCGGCATCGTTACTACGGCGTACTCGCACCGAATTCTCCATACCGGCCAGCGGTGACGGTGCTGGCCGCCGCGGAATCAGCATGTAACGAAGGCAAAGCCGAGGCCGAAACGGAAGAAACACCTGTCCGACAGGCGGCACGGTATGTGTGGGCGCTGCTACTGGCGCGTATCTACGAAGTGTTCCCTCTGATCTGCCCGAAATGCGGTGGCACGATGAAGATCATCGCCTTCATCGACGAAGGGGATGCGGTGCGGAAAATCCTCGCGCATCTTGGCGAGCCGGTCGACCCGCCGTCCATCGCCCCGGCGCACGGCCCGCCGCTGTGGGAAACGGCCGGGGCAGGCGACGACGAACTTTTGATCCAACCCCTTCCGGAGTACGAGTTCGATCAGCGCATTGCGTGGTGACGAGCGGACCGCTGACGCTGCCCGACGGGAGCGTTCGTATCTGCTTCCCCGAAAACGAAAGGCGAAGGGCGTTTGCAGGGAAACAGACACGGATTCCAGGATAGATCGGACGAACCTGACGGAAAAACTGGCGGGAAATTGCGGTTGACGATGGGCGGAAGGTGCTGGGATACTTCGGGGAGGGTGGTTGAATTTCCTATCCTTCAGGGTTTGTTCCGACAAGGACGCGAGAGCCTGCAAAGATGGTCATGGCTCCAAAAAACACAGCCACGACCGCCAGCGCCTTCTGAGTGATTTTCAAATATTCGGGTCGATTCAATTTGACCTCCAGTTAGGCGACAAGGTGATGACGACAAAACAGAAAGCAAA